>CAYSON010000358.1:0-4191 GCA_964432635.1 uncultured Desulfopila sp. | reverse complement strand
GAAGGCGCAGTCGTTGAGTTCCATCAGCACCCCTTCCAGGGCCTTCATCGCCGGCGGAATCTCCAGCAATTGCAGAATGACCGGCTGGTCTGGGCCGGGCATGTCGCCGGCGGCGACCCGAAAGATAAGGGAATAGCTGATCTGACCGGCGGCGCCGGTGATGGCAACACGTACAGGGGTTTTCATTGCATCCTCCTTGGGATGGGTTTCATGGTCCGAGACAATCCAGTGCAAAACGCCGAACAGACGGCATGACCACAACACCAGGCAAGATCCAGGGGTGGTGCACCTATGCGCCTCTTGTCCCGTCAAGGTGATTGACGGGATTTGTAACATGCATGTATCACGGGTCGCAGCAAGGGAATAGGTCTAGGCTCCCTGCGATCGCCGTAAATCGTCCTGAATCAACTTATAGTTGATACTGTCAACCAGGGCCTGCCAACTGGCCTCGATGATATTCACCGACACCCCGACCGTACCCCAAGTGTTATGTTTGTCGCGGCTCTCCACCAGGACCCGTACCCGCGCCTCGGTGCCGTGCTCTCCAGAGAGGACGCGCACCTTGTAATCGGTCAGCTCCATCTCCTCAAGGGTCGGGTAAAATCGGGTCAGGGCTTTGCGGATGGCGCAGTCGAGAGCGTTGACCGGGCCGTCCCCCATGGCGGCGGTATGCACCTCGCTGCCGCCGACGAACATGCGGATGGTCGCTTCGGTGAGCGGCGGCAGGTCCATGCGGTATTTGTCGTTCATTACCCTGAAACTTGAAAACTTGAAGTAGTTTCGGGTCATGCCCATGGCCCGTCGCATCAGCAGCTCGAAGCTGGCTTCGGCTCCTTCGTACTGGTAGCCCTGGTTTTCCAATTCCTTTAGTTCACTGATGATCGTTGCCAGCACCGGATCGTTGGCCGCCAGCGGCAATCCCCACTTCTTGGCCTTGTGGAGGATGTTGGCGCGGCCGCTCTGGTCGGAGATAAGGATGCGGCGGAAATTGCCGACCTTGTCCGGAGCAATATGTTCGTAGGTCAAGGGGTTTTGCTTGACGGCGCTGACGTGGATGCCACCCTTGTGAGCGAAAGCCGATTCGCCGACATAGGGCTGATAGCGGCTGTGCGGTAGATTGGCCAGTTCGTTGACCAGCCGGGAGGTGGTGTAGAGCCGGTCGATGTTCTTGCGTACCTCGCATTCCAGGCCCATCTTGAACACCAGGGCGGGGATGATCGAGGTGAGATTGGCGTTGCCGCAGCGTTCGCCAAAGCCGTTCATCGTCCCCTGTATCTGGCGAACCTTGCCTTCGCTTACGGCGATCAGCGCGTTGGCGACGGCGGTTTCCGAGTCATTATGACTATGGATGCCGAGTTCCACGACCATTTGCTGTGCGTGCAGGTGTTCTCGCACCCGGGCGATGATCGGGGGAATTTCGTGGGGCAGGGTGCCGCCGTTGGTATCACAGAGGATGATCGTTTGCGCCCCGCCGCGTACCGCGCTTTCCAGGGTGGAAAGAGCATAGTCCTCGTTGTTCTTGAAGCCGTCAAAAAAGTGTTCGGCGTCGTAAAAGAGAACGTCGACATGGGAGCGCAAATAGGCGAGGGTGTCCTCTATGATCTGCAGGTTGTCTTCGAGGCGAATGTGCAGGGCATCGATGACGTGGATATCCCAACTCTTTCCGAAAATGGTCACCGCCGGGGTCTGGGCCCTGAGCAGGGCCTGCACGTTGAGGTCTTTTTGCGGAGAGTTTTTAAAATGGCGAGTCGCTCCGAAGGCCGCGGTCTTGGCATGTTTAAGCGGCGTCGTCTGCATCCGCTCGAAGTATTCCACCGAGACGGGGTTGGAGCCGGGCCATCCCCCCTCGACGAAATTGATACCGAGCTGGGCAAGCGCCAGGGTGATGCGGATTTTATCTTCCACCGAGAGGTTGAAATTCTCAGCCTGAGTCCCGTCGCGGAGGGTGGTGTCATAGAGTTCGACGTATTGGGTCATGCTGAGTACCTGGGATGCGGAGGCCAACGGCACCTTGTTGTTTGCTTGGGCAGGGGTGGCGAGCCGAAAAATTCGGACAAGGCTGAACAGCGTTCCATGATAGATAACTTCCCGAAAAAATGCAAAGGACAAACGAAGATCAGGGGGCTTCGGGACAATTGGTGCTGCAAAAAACCGACCGGCCTCGCCTCTAGATACATCCCAACATATTTGTAACTCAACGTCTCGTAAGGAAGAAACAACTACAAGCTGATAATCGCGGTTGCAATGTCCTGGTTTTTTTAATAACCTGTTGGCACATTGCCTCTTCTTCTGGGAGAGCAGCACATTCGTCGGCATTTTCCGGCGCCGGAGCAACCACCATTCCACCTAACAACTCTTAATGAAACTGAAACCGATAAAACCAAAACGTATTTCCGACCAAGTCTTCGAACAGATTCGCGAACTGATTTATAAGGGAGAGTTCAAGCCGGGGCAGCAGATTCTGCCGGAGCGGGAATTGGCCTTATCTATGGCGGTCAGTCGCACCTCGGTGCGTAACGCCATCAATAAGCTGGTGACCCTGGGTTTGCTAGAGCATCGCCAAGGCCAGGGCACCTTTGTCAGTTCGCCGGAGTCGCGGCAGGGCAACCCGCTGAGCGCCGCGATGGCCACCGATGAAGCCACCCCCGACGATCTGCTCGAGGTGCGCTTAGGCCTCGAATCCAACGCCGCCATGCTTGCAGCGCAGCGGGCGACCGATGCCGATCTGCGCGCTATTCGCAACAGCCTCGACGAGATGGTCCAGGAACTCGCCGAAACCGACCGCATCGGTACCATCTCCGACACCGCCTTCCACATGTCGGTGACCTTTGCCACCAAGAATCCGGTATTGATTCACCTGATGCGCAACTTCTATGATTTCCTCTTCGTTGGCATCAAGACCAACCTCTCGCACTTTTATATGAATCGCGAGGCCCTCGAGGAGGCCGTGAAGCACCACCGGGAAATTTTTGCCGCCATTGAGGGTCGCAATCCCCAGGCGGCCTTCGATGCCATGCAGAAGCACATTCGTTACGTTCAGGACTATTTTCGCAGCCGCTGAGCCGCTGGTCGCGACCACCCCTTCTGTATAACGTCAACGGCCCGCTCCATTCCCCTTAGGGATGGCGCGGGCCGTTGACGTTTCCAGTACAGTTCCTTTATTTGACCAGGCCAAAGACCTGTGGATAAAGGACGACTATGAACAAGACGATAACCTGAAGAATGATGAACGGTATCACTCCCCGGTAGATATCCATCGTTGACATCTCCGGCGGTGCCACCCCCTTGAGATAGAAGAGGGAGAAGCCGAAGGGCGGGGTGAGAAAGGAGGTCTGCAGGTTGAGGGCGATGAGGATGGCAAAAAACAATGGCTCGATACCGATCACCTGGGAGATCGGCAACAACACCGGCACGACGATATAGCAGATCTCAAAGAAGTCGATAAAAAAGCCGAGCAAAAAGATGACCAGCATCACCAGGAAAAGGAAGGTATATTTTTGGCCGGGCAGGTTGACCAGGGCCTTCTCGACGATGGAGTCGGCGCCGCTGTAGAGGAAGACCATGGAAAAGGCGGTGGCGCCGATGAGGATAGCAAAGACCATGGCGGTGATCTTCACCGTTTCGAGACACGCCTCCTCGACCACCTGCCAGCTCAGCTTGCGGTACATGGCGGCCAAGGCCATGGCGCCGATGCTGCCCACCGCCGCCGATTCGGTGGGGGTGGCGATGCCCAGGTACATGCTCCCCATGATGACCACGAAGATCGTCACCGGCGGGAAGAGCGCCTTGAGGGCGTGCAGACGCTCGCTCCAGGTCGCCGCCCGTTCGTTCGAGGCGTCCTTGGCCCGCACGTTCTTGAGATAAATGTAGAGCATGAAGCAGGCGGTGAGCAGAATGCCCGGGAAAACACCGCCCATGAACAGCTTGCTGATGGAGTTGTTGGTGAGGCCGCCGTAGATCAGAAGGGCGATGCTGGGCGGGATCAGGATCCCCAGGGTGCCGCCTGCCGCCAGGGAGCCCAGGGCCTGCCGCTTGTCGTAGCCCCGATGGTCCAGTTCGGGCAGGGCCACATTCGCGACCGTGGCCGCGCAGGCCACCGAAGAACCGGTCGTGGCCGCAAAGAGCGCCGAGCAGGCGATGTTCGTGTGGAGCAGACCGCCCGGCACACCCCTGAGCCAGACGGACATGGAC
>CAYSON010000357.1:0-4195 GCA_964432635.1 uncultured Desulfopila sp. | reverse complement strand
CCTTGATGTGGTGGCCAATTTTTCCCGTAATCAGCCGCATGAGTTTGTCCTTTCCAACTCCTTCGGTTTTGGCGGCACCAATTGCTGCATCGTTTTTCGAGGGCTGTAATGCGACCACGCCCCTTTATCCCGGAACTCCTCGGCGATTCCAGCCACGTCCGTGACGCAGGCAGCGGCACCGTCTGGCACCGCTGCGAGCTGCGCACCCTCTATATCGATACCGACCGCTCGCAGGTGGTCTACCATGCCAATTATTTGAAATATTTTGAGTTCGGCAGGGCCTCACTGATGCGCCAGGCCAACTATCCCTACAAGATGATCGAAGCCAGCGGCTACTCCTACCCGATCATCAAGACCGAACTTAACTACTATTCGCCACTCTACTACGATGATTTGATGTACATCCACACCAGGCCGACCACCCTCGAGCTGGTCAAACTGCAATTCGACTACCTGATCACCCGCGCCGACAGCGGAGAGATCTGCTGCACCGGCTATACTCGCCACTGCGCCGTCAACGGCAAGGGCATCCCGGTGGAAATCGACGCCAAGACCGTCGCCCTGTGGCGGGAGTTCCCCCGTTGAACAAAACGAACCGACAGCGCCGCATCCTCGCGGTGCATCCGTGGGTCGCCGATCATGCCGTCGCCGGAAAAATTGTGTTGCCGGCGGTGGAGACCCTGCTCTTTCTTGCCGCCATGGGCCGCGAGCTCTATCCAGACCTTCCGGTCTCCACCATGGTTGGAGCGCGGTTCGGAAAGTTTCTCGAGATCGCCCCAGGTCAGCGTCAGGTAGAGGTACTGGTGGAACTCGCCGTCAGCGGAGATCACCTGCGCGCCGTGTTGCAGAGCGAGGTAGTGCTGAAAAACATGACCCGAATCAAGGAACACGGAGAGGTGCATTTCCCGCTGCAGCCATCTTTGACGAGTATAGCGGACACCTGCGAGATCATCCTCCCGACCACGAGCGCAACAACGTTTTCCGCCGAGACCATCTATCGCCGCCTGGTGCCCTTCGGGCCTGCCTATCGCAGCCTCTACGGCAATTTGCATCTTCGCCAAAACGAGGCGTTCGGGGAACTTCGTGCCCCCCTTCTGATGAGCGACAACCCGGCAGGGGCCCTTCTCGGTTCACCCTTTCCCTGCGACGGGGCAATGCATGCCGCCTGCGTCCTCGGCCAGCAGAGGGCGAGCTACATCCCCTTTCCTGTTGGCTTTGCCAGGCGAAGGGTGTTGCGATCGACTCGCCCGGGAGATGCTTATCTGGTCAAGGCCACCCTCACCGCCGAATCCGCCGAAGAGTTGACCTTCGACCTGCGCCTCGCCGACAGGGCTGGCCGACTCTACGAAGCGGTAGACGGCCTGCGTATGCGAGACGTCGGTTTCTCGACCACGACCGATATAACCTGAACGCCCTGCCCATGGCTCTCCAACGCCCATGAACGTCATCAACCAGGCCTCCCTTGTTACCCTGAACGGCGGCACCCTCAGCGTGGGCGATATCATCGCCATCGGCCAGGGCACCAAGTCGGTGGTCCTTGACCCCCTGGCCCTTGCGCGCTGCCAGGCCTCGCGCCGTTTCCTGGAAAGGGCGGTAGCAGAAAAACAGGTGATCTACGGGGTCAACACCTCCTATGGGCCGATGTGCAACAAGATTATCAATGACCGCGACATCGAAACCCTGCAGCACAATCTCATCCTCAGCCATGCCGCCGGCCTAGGCGACCCGCTGGCCCCGCACCTTGCCCGCGCCACCCTGGCCATTCGCCTCAATACCCTGGTCAAGGGCTATTCCGGGGTACGCCTTGAGTTGCTGGAGCTGATGCGCGACGTGCTCAATGCCGGCATCGCTCCCTATATCCCCGAGTGCGGCTCCGTCGGGGCCTCCGGCGATCTCATCCATCTCGCCCACATGGCCCTTTCGCTCCTCGGTCTCGGCCCGGTCTTCTTCCGCGGGCAAGAGATGGAGGCCAAAGAAGCCCTCTCCCTCGCCGGCCTTACGCCTCTCCGCCTGGCCTGCAAGGAGGGCCTGGCCCTGATCAACGGCACGGCGGCAATGACCGCCATCGCCGCCTTTGCCCTTGCCGATGCTGAAAAACTCCGTAATGTCGCCTGCGTCAACGCCGCCTTGGCCGTGGAGATTTTCGGCGGTATCAGCGACGCCTTCGACGTCGACCTGCACCGGCTCAAGCCCCACCACGGCCAGCTGCGCATCGCCGAAATTATTGAACAGCTCTGCCGCGGCACCGGCAACCTCACCTGCCGTGACGCATTGCACCAGCAGATTCGTGCCCAAGAAAACGGCGGCTCGGTCTTCGAGACCTCCGTCACCGTCCAGGACGTCTATTCCTTGCGCTGCACCCCGCAGATCCTCGCTCCAGTGTTCGAGGCCATTGAAGCCGCCAAAAAAACAATCGAGATCGAGGCCAATTCCTCCAACGACAACCCGCTTATCATTCCCGAAAGCGGCAAGATCCTTCATGGTGGCAACTTCCATGGTCAGAGTATCAGCGTCGCTATGGATAGCCTCTGTCTGGTGCTCTCCACCCTGTGCAACCTCTCGGAGCGACGACTCAACAAGCTGCTCGACAAGTCATTGAATGAAGGCCTGCCGGAACATCTCATTCCTGGAGAGATCGGTCTGACCATGGGGTTTATGGGGGCCCAATACCTGGCCACTTCAGCCACCGCCGAAAACCGCAACCTGGCAGCACCGATGAGCGTCAACTCGATCTCCTGCAATGCCGCCAATCAGGATGTGGTGAGCATGGGAACAGTCGCCGCCCGCAAGGCCCTGCGGGCGGTGGAAAACGCCAAACACGTGCTCACCTTGGAAACCCTGGCAGATCTGCAGGCACTCTCTTTTCGTAACGCCGACCGCCTAGGCCGGGCCAACGCCCGCATCTACGAGCTGCTCGCCACCCACTTCCAGCCCTACGACAACGGGCGTATTTTCCACGATGATTTGGTGCGTTTTCGCCACCTGCTCTTTGCCGGCGATCTCTTCGTCGATCTTGGCCGCTACCATGAAAACTGAGAGTCGTGCCACGCAGAAAGCGGGCCGATGCCTTTTGATCTCCGCCAACCGTGCGACCCTGCCCTACCCGGTTTATCCACTGGGTATCGCCTATCTCTTGGGCGCCTTGCGGGAGCAGGGTCACCAGGCCGACCACCTCGACATCCTGGCATCAGGAGGCTATCAACCGCTGCAGCAGCTCCTGCAAGAGCGGCAGTACGATCTGATCGGAATCTCCATCAGAAACATCGACACCGTGGACAGCGCCGATAGCAGAACGTTGCTCGACGATGTCACCGCGGTCATCGCCATTGTCAGAGAAGAGACCAGGGCACCGATCGTCCTTGGCGGACCGGGCTTTTCGATCATGCCGGAAATGCTCCTCGACCATTGTCGCGCCGATTACGGCATCGTCGGCGAGGGTGAAACGGCCTTGCCCTCCCTCCTGCAACGACTCCTCGCGGAAGATAGGCCAAAACACCGGCTCCTGAGCATGCCGGCTACCGTCTTTCCATCCTGCCGCCCGGTGTACACCGCAGAGGCCACCCCCTACTACCTCAAGCATGGCGGCATGCTCAACGTCCAGAGCAAACGGGGTTGTGGCTACAACTGCGCCTATTGCAGCTATCCGAGCATTGAGGGAAGGGCTTTGCGCCACCGTGATCCGGCGGCGATTATCCAGGAAATCAATGACTTGCAGGGTATGGGAGCCCGCTATTTGTTCTTTACCGACGCCATCTTCAACGATCCGCAACAGCGCTATCTGCAACTGGCCGAGGCCTTGATCCGGGCCGGCAACCGTACCCCCTGGTGCGCCTTTTTCCGCCCGCAACACCTTGACCGCGCTATCCTGCGTCTACTCAAGAAGAGCGGCCTGGCCGCCATGGAACTGGGTACCGACGCCGCCAGCGACGCCACCCTAGCCGGCCTCAACAAGGGCTTCACCTTCGCCGAGGTGGCAAGGGTGCATGAGGCGATTGTCGCCGAGGACATCCCCTCGGCCCATTTTGTCATGTTTGCCGGACCTGGCGAGACTGCGGAAACCGTGGAGGAGGGTCTGGCCAACCTTGAAAGACTGCAACGGACGGTAGTTTTTACCTATATCGGCATCCGCATCCTGCCCGGCACCGCCATTCACCAACTGGCCTTGCAGCAAGGCCAAGTGACAGCCAGCACCGAC
>CAYSON010000356.1:0-4196 GCA_964432635.1 uncultured Desulfopila sp. | reverse complement strand
AACTCCATCATTTCCTTTGCCAGATTCGCCACCGAACGAAGCAATCATCTGGTGGCGGTTTTTAATTACACACCGCAGACCCTTGCCTCCTACCGCATTGGCCTCCCTGCTCTGGCTCGCTATCGGGTGATCTTTTCCTCCAACGACGGGTGTTTTGGCGGCTCCGACCACGAGACAACATCCGTCTACCAGGCCTGCGACACCCCCCACGCCCAGGGGCGTTACAGTATCGATATCGCCATTCCCCCACTTGCTGGTGTGGTATTGGCACCCATAACCGATTAAACTACCAATATCATGAGGAATAGTCTATGTCGGATACCACCATCGCCCCACCCGGAGACAAAATTAAAAAGGCCGTGCTGGCCTTTTGTGAATTGCTTCGGGAAAAACCGCAGAAAAGTCGCCGCCAACTGCTCCAGGAGGTGGCGTTGACATTTGATCTCTCACCCAGCGAGTGTCTCTTTCTCGAACGTCACCTGGAAAACGAGGGGCCCAAGCCGACCATCGACTGAGCGAAAAATGACCCAACGGCTAAGGTCTACGCCCTGAGAGAAGATCAGAATAAAACGCTAGAGTTTGCTCGCACATCGCTTGAGCGGTGAACTTCTCCGAAACTCGCGCCCGTCCGTTTTCTCCGTAGTACTTCAACTTCTCAGCATCCAGGGCCAGGGCATCGTCGATAGCGGCAGCCAAGGCCACGGGGTCGGAAGGTTGCACCAGCCATCCGTTCTCTCCAGGAACCACCGTCTCAAGACTGCCGCCGTGGGCGGTGGCAATCACCGGCTTGCCCATGGCCATCGCCTCGACGGTGGTGCGGCCAAAGGCCTCTGGCTCAATGGAGGAGGTGGAAAGGACGACGTCAGCCATGGAAAAGGCGGCGGGCATATCGCTGCAATGGCCGACCAAGCGGACTCGGTCGGTCAAGTGATTTTTGCCGATGAAAGAATGGAGCTCAGCGGTATAGCCGGGATTGTCCTGGATATCACCGACCATAATGGCCAGATAGTCGCGGTTGCGCACGTGCAACAAGCTCTGCAGGAAGAATTCCTGCCCTTTCAAACGAGTGAGACGCCCCGGCAGCATCAAGATCGGCCGACTGCGGTCGACGCCCCAGGCATCAGCCAATGCCGCCACCCTCTCCTCGGCAACAAGATGCGGCGCAAACGATTGAGCATCAACACCGCGAAAGATCAGCCGGACTTTATCCTGGCGCTTGTATTTTTCGAAGATGTGCCGCTTGATGCTGGCCGACACGGCGATCACCCCGTCACCCTTAGCCATAATTGCCGAGTAGGCGTTGACCGAATAAAAACCGTGAAAGGTCGTAATCAGCAGCGGTCGGTGCTCCCTCGGCAGGGACAGCCAAGCGGCATAGCCGATCCAGGCCGGCATGCGCGAGCGCAGATGAAGGACATCAACCTGGTATTGCTTCATCAGTTTCCGCAGTGGCCAAATATGCATCAAGGCGATGGGGGTTTTCGATCCGATCCTTTTCTTGAAGTGATGACTGCCCTCTTCCTGCAACTGCTCCACCAGGCGTCCGCCTCCGGAGACGACCAGCGAGCGATGGCCATTACGCACCAGAAAACGGCCCATTTCCACAGTACCACGCTCCACCCCACCGCTATTCAACTCAGGTAAAAGCTGCATAACCGTGACCTTGTCCCGCCGTTTCGTCCTGCTTCGCTGTTGGTAGGCCTCTTGATACAGGGCCAGGGTCTTATCACACATAGCTCTGGCAGTGAAGCGTTCATTAACCCAGCGGCGCCCGGCTTCCCCCATGCGCCTGGCCCGTTGCGGATCTTCAAGGGCTTCGCTTACGGCATCGGCCATGGCCTGGGCATTTAGCGGCGGCACCAACCACCCGGTGACACCAGGGATAACTGTCTCGAGACTGCCGCCGTGAGCGGTTGCCACCACCGGTTTGCCCATGGCCATGGCCTCGATCGCCACCTTGCCGAAGGCTTCTGGTTGGGTGGAGGAGGCTGACACCACGACATCAGCAAGCATCAGGGCCGCCGGCATATCGTTACAATGGCCCACCAGATGCACCTTGTCTTGCAGATGGTGATGCTTGATATGCTCGCGCAGCCTTTTGGTGAAGGAAATGTTTTCTTCGGTATCACCAATCATCAGGCAGGAGAATCTTGGTTCCTTGATGCGTGAGAGACTCTCGATGAAAAGGTCTTGTCCCTTCCATTGGGTGAGTCGTCCAGGAAGGACGATGACCGGCCCGCCGTCGCTTTCCGACAACCAGCGGCGTCGCAATCGATCAATACGCTCCACAGCAACCGCCTCGGGACTGAAGGTGCCGACATCAAAGCCACCGTGGATGAGGGTTATTTTGCGCGGGTCAACCCGGTAGTTTTCGATGATATGTTGTTTGATTGTCTCGGAAACGGCGGCAACGCGTTCCCCTTTCGTCATGATGCGCGAATAGGAGTTGACTGAATAGAAGCCATGAAAAGTGGTGATCAAAGAGGCCCTCTCACCCTCCGGCTGCATCTTCCACGCAAGATATCCGATCCATGCCGGGAGACGCGATCTCAGGTGAAGAATGTCGACCCGTTCTTCATGAAGAAATTTCCTCAGCTTAGACACATATTTGAGACAGCGCAGACTCTTTTCGCCGATATGCGGCCAGAGAATGTGGTGACAACCGTGCTTCTCCAACTGCTGCACCAAGCGGCCGCCTCCGGAGATGACCATCGAACGATGCCCGTTTTGCGCCAGAAAAATGGCGAGATCAAGGGTTTCCCCCTCGACCCCGCCCTCGTCGAGTTCGGGAAGAACCTGTACTACCGTCAAGTTATCGGCTGCCATATCCGCAATATCCTTTCGGCGCAGCGCTGCGCCTCGTTGAGATGAGTGGTCGTTTTCAGCCAACGCTCCCCCCCCTGCCAGCGCCTGAAGGGGAGCACTAAGTTTTTGTGCAGCAACTTTTCTTCGTTGTTGCTGAATTTTCCATGCCGATCCCGCCACTCCAGGGGAAAGAGACCAACCCTGCAGCCAGCGCTGAGGGCCTCGTAAATCATAGATATCGAATCTCCACTCACCCACGCCATTTGACAGGTGGCATACTGCGACTCGATCCACCCCGGCGGTGTCTGGCGAAAGTGCTTGAACTCCAGATTGCTATGATCTTCAGCCAGTTTCACTAGCTCCTGCACCGTCTCCTCCGGGGTGCGGGGTGAGGAAGTCAGCGTCCAATGGATATTTCCCTCCGTCTCGACAAGCTGACGCACCATGGCAGCCATCGCCTGTGAATTCCAGCGGTGGCTCTTGTCATCGATGCCGCCAATGGCGATCAGGCCGCGATCTTCGCGGTGCTGGCCAAGGTTACGACAGCAATTGGGGGCACCAACAGTGGTGAAGACCCTTTCTGAAGCCTTCAAACCATCGTGCTCCGGAACGAAACACAGGTCAAAATACGGGCGAAGTACGGCAGTAGGCGACATACAGATGACCGCCGGCAGCCGATAGTGCTTTTTCGCAAGCAGGAGGGGCAAGTGGGTACGGCTGCCGGCGCCGAGGAGAAGATCGGCCTCAGCTAGGCGCTGATCTCGGGTCCCCGGAAAAACAGGAAGCAGCTGCATCAGTTGGCTTAAGCGAGTCAGCAGTGAGACTTTTTCAACAACGACCTCAATGACCTTTAGAGGCACCATCTCACTGAGGGACTGTAAAATACCCCTGGTCTGTTTTTCGTGACCGGGCCTACCATCAAAAAATGCGGCAACACACAACCTGCCGTTATGTTGCCATGGAGGTTTTGTCGAAGGACGATACAAGCGACTCGGGATCACTGGCGATCCGGATAGGGACTGCTGCCGGGCGGGGTGCCGGGAGGAGGAGGCCTGCGCACCCCACCTCCGGCCAATTTGACGATGATCTGGTTCGACTTCTGCAATCGTTTGGTGATGGTGCGAAAGATATGGCGCGAGACGTCGGGGTACTTGTCGATGATCTCTTCAAGCTTGTCCCCGGGGAAACGCTTGACCGTCGACCGCCCCAGGGAGATGATCGAGGCGGTGCGCTGTTCACCGGTGATCGAGGCCATCTCACCGAAATATTCTCCTGGTTCGGTGAGCTCGGCGATCTTCTTTCCGCCCTTGACAATGGTCAGGGCGCCGCGGATCAGCTTGAAAAAATCAATATCCTTATTGCCTTCGCGGATGATAACATCGCCGTCATTG
>CAYSON010000355.1:0-4209 GCA_964432635.1 uncultured Desulfopila sp. | reverse complement strand
GAAGGACGCCATTCGTGCCGGTGGAGTCCTGATCATGTTGCCCAGCCAGGAGTTGGTGACCCTGCCCGCTGACGAGGTCTTGAGCGATGACGCCGCCGATTCATACGGCGAGATCGCCAATATCATCGCCGGGGTGTATACCGCCGTTTTCGAGGAACAGTACACCAAGCGTATCCGCTTCATTAAAAAGGATGCGGAACAGGTGGTGCCGATGAAGGTCGACATCGCCTCCACCAGCCCTTTTGGCGATGGCTCCTATTACCTGAGCAATTGTGAACTCAATATCGGCGATACCACCTACGGCAAGCTCAATCTGGTTTTCCCTTTGGAGTTGCTCGGGCTTGAGGGTCTTCTCGCCGCCGAGGAAGAGCAGTTGATCGAGACTGCTGTTCCTGGTGATCTCCCCCAGGCTTCTTTCGAAGGTGGGAAAATTCCGGATATTCTTCTCGTCGGCGACGACGAGGTCGAGGCGGCGAAAATTGCCGCAGTTCTCGAGAGTCGCGGCCATGTCGTCAAGCGCCTTTCCTTCAAGGACAACGTGCACAATTTTCTGCCCGGACAACTTAAGGCGGTCTATCTGGTGATGCGGGACGTTAACGAGCAGGCCTTTGGAGCGGCGATCAAGATCAGTGCCGCCTGCCCTCTGCCACTCATTGCTGCCGGACCAGGCTGGACGCGCAGCAAGGTGATCAAGGCGGTGCGCTACGGTGTTCGCGACATTCTCCTGACCCCGGCGACACCTGCTGACATCGCCGAAAATATCGGCAATAACCTGCTCAAGCTTGCCGCTTGAGGGGTTTTGGCGCAGTCATCACTCCTTTTCCCACAATCCTTCAATATCCTTTTTCTTGATCTTTTCGAGCAGGGTGGTGCGCTTGAGGTTGAGGAGGCGTGCTGCCTCCTTCTTGTTGCCTTCGCTCAGTCTCATGGCTTGGAGGATGAGGCGGGTCTCGAGGTCGTTGATGAGTTCGTTAAAGTCGATGGGGCCGCTTTCCCAAGGCTTGTCAACCAGTGGTTGTAAAGAGGTTTCGAAATCAGGCGCAACGCTTGTGGTCTCCTCCTCTTCTGGAATGGAAAAATTGTGGAACTTCTCGGGCATGTCACCAAGGGTGACCTTTTTGCCGCTGTAGAGAATGCTCATGTGCTGGATGAGGTTTTCCAGTTCACGGACGTTGCCGCGCCATCCATAGTGTCGCAAAGCGATCATCGCCTGAGGGGCGAAAGTAAAGGGCTGGCGTCCTCGCTGCACACAATATTTGTCGAGAAAGGCGTTGGTCAGCAGAGCGATGTCGTCAACCCGCTCGCGCAGCGGAGGAATGTGCAGGGGGATGACACTGAGACGATAATAGAGATCTTCGCGGAATCTTCCCTCGCCGACCAGTTTTTCCAGATCGCAGTGGGTGGCGGCAAGGATGCGGGTGTTCACCGGGATGGCTTTGAAGGCTCCCACCGGCTCGAATTCCTTTTCCTGGAGGACGCGCAGCAGCTTGGCCTGCAGTGAGGCTTTCATGTCGCCGATTTCGTCGAGAAACAGCGTTCCCTGATCAGCGTATTGGATACGTCCGATCTTGTTGGCGGTAGCTCCGGTAAAGGCACCCTTGGTATAACCGAAGAGCTCGCTCTCCAAGAGGTCATCGGGGATGGCGGCGCAATTCACCGGCACGAAGTTCTTGCCCCTTCGCCTGCTCTCGGCATGGATCGCCTTGGCCACTATTTCCTTGCCGGTACCCGATTCCCCGCGAATGAGCACGGTGCTGTGGTCATCTTCGGCAATGCGCTCGATCATTTTGAAAAGTTTATGCATGACCTCGGTGGTGCCGATCATCCCATGAAAGGAGGGAGGCTGCTGTAGGTTGTTGCCGACCTCCGATATCCCGGCTGGTTGCAGGTCGTGATAAACCCGCTTCAAGGCGATACGGGTCTCCACCGGATCGAGTGGTTTGTGCACGAAAAAGAAGAGATCAAGGGCCAGCACCTCCTTGATGAGGTAATGACGTCCGGCGGGAATGATCGGCAAAATAGCTAACTCAGGAAAGCGGCGGCGCAAAGTGGCGAGCAGGTTGAGACTTTCCGCGAACTCCGAAAACTCAAGATCGAGGATGAGAATCTCCACCGTTCCGCTACCCAGCGCGGCCTGCAGCTCATCCCTGGAGGTGACGTGCAGCAGACTGCAGCGATAATGGGGCTGAAGGTTTTCGGCGTACAGCGACAGTCCGTTGCTGTCTCTGTCGGCAATAAGTATCGTCGGAATTGCTGCCATGGGTCGCTCGTCGCCGGCCTCGCGCCTGGAGTGAAGGGTTGGTGTCGCCCGCTTCAAGGTGCTTGGAGCAGATCGGCGAGCTTGCTTGAGGTGCGCCGCATGTTAAGACTGAGCAGCCTGGCGATCTTACGTATCATTTTGATGGCCAGGGGTGGGTGTTTATCGGCGAGAAGATCGAAGGCTCGATCGGTCAGGGTTACCAGCGTTGCCGCTTGCCGGGCGATAACCGTCGCCGAACGCGGTGACTTGTCGATGAGCGCCATTTCGCCGATGGAAGCCCCCTTGGTGAGGCGGGCCAAGGTCACGTATTCCCCGGAATCTCGCCGTTTTTGCACCTCAAGAATGCCGTTGACAACAAAACCGAGAAAGGTCCCGGGATCGCCCTCGACAAAGAGATACTCCCCCCGCTGCAGATGGATGTAGCTCATATATCTGGCAAGGGTGGAAAGTTCGTCGACGTTGAAACTTAAAAAAATCGCCAGGTTCTCCAGAAAGGATCTGGTCTCCTCCTCGCTTTTCCGCATCGCATTGAGAGGCATGGCAATACAACAAGATGAGGTGAATGGGAATGGTTGTCGGCCTGAGCAGCGGTCTTTCTTCGAGTCGTTTATCACAATGACTCTCGAGACTTCTAGCATATCACATCAAAAGGATGGAAAACAATAGCGTTTTCCATGTTTTCAAGCCTTTCCCGGATTGCATCGTCTCTTTCCACTATGGCAATGCCGGGAATTCGCATTTTACGATGTCTTCTTCTCTGCAGAGTAGTGGCATTCTTCAGGACACGAGAACACTTGATGGCGATAGCGCCGTATCATGTGGCAATAGGCATACCTGTATCTCATCCTCAAGGTTGCTACGTTGCAGTTTTCTTTGGATCTTGCCTCCTTGAACCTATACAATAAGCAAGAGAGACCACGAAAGCAGTGGTAAGCAACCACAACCAGGTATGAGGTTCAAAGGGGAGGGCAATGTTTGCAATGGAGGAAAGCTACAAAAAAATACTCGACAGTTTGCATGACGGTCTCTATTTCGTCGATCCCCAAAGGCGCATTACCTACTGGAACAAGGGGGCTGAGCGCATCACCGGGTTTCTCGCCGAGGAGGTGGTGGGGAAGTGCTGCCAGGACAATATCCTCACCCATGTCGATGCCGAGGGCAGGCCTCTCTGTCTCAGTGGCTGTCCCCTTGCCGGGACTCTTGGCGATGGCCTCGATCGTCAGGCCGAGGTCTATCTGCACCACAAGGATGGACACCGCATACCGGTGCTGGTGCGTATCAGCAGCCTGCGCGCCGACGATGGCAGCCTGCTTGGAGGGATAGAGCTGTTCACCGATATCAGCAGCCTCGAAATAAATACCCTGCGCATCCGGGAGCTGGAAAAACTCGCTCTCCTCGACACCCTGACGCAGCTTCCCAACCGCGTCTACCTGCAAAGGGAGATGCACGCTCGTTTTGAGGAGCTGCAACGCCACCACATCCCTTTCGGTTTGCTGTTTCTTGATATCGATCACTTCAAGCGCGTCAACGATGTCTACGGCCATGACACCGGCGACAAGATCCTTAAATTCGTCGCCACCACCTTTGTCGCCAACTCTCGGCCCTTCGACGTTTATGGGCGATGGGGAGGGGAGGAGTTCCTCGGTATCATCCGCAACGTCGGCGCCGATGTTCTCTCCATGATTGGCAACCGTATGCGGGTGTTGATCGAACATTCCTATCTCGTTCACCAGAATCAGAAACTGAGCGTCAACATCTCTCTCGGGGCGACTTTGGCAAGAGACGGTGATGATATTGAAACTTTGATCAAACGTGCCGACACCCTGCTCTACGCCAGCAAGGACAGTGGCAGAAATCGCCTCTCTCTCGGGTGAGGAAAGAACACGTTTTGCAACCACAACACAGAGTCTCCAGGGGGGGAATGACCGTCATCAAATGGCTGGAAAGTT
>CAYSON010000354.1:1977-4212 GCA_964432635.1 uncultured Desulfopila sp. | reverse complement strand
CCTCAGAGAAGGCGACATAAACATACTAAGTGCGAGGCCGACGCCCTTTCTGGGAGATCTTCCCGGGAGGGATGCTGTTCAGGGAGCTGGGGCAGGTTATTCGGGAAGCTTGGCGAAGCCGATGTAGGTGGCGAGAAAGCGGTCTTTGGCGGAGCTCAGAAAGGCGGGGAAATCCCACTCCTCACCGGTGACCAGGTCCTGGCAATGCGCTTGCAGAACATAGGTCATGGCCGAAATGTATTGGCCATCGTCGAGTTCGACGTCGACCTCCTGGCGGGAATACTGGACGCCCTCGAAGTCGTCGAGTCGTTGCAGGGCCGGTGCTGGAAGGCACAGATAGAGGATGCCGGGAACACACGCGTCCTTGAGGGCGAAAATTCCCGGATAGTCGAGATGTTGCAGGCGGGAGCGACGAAAGTGGTGCAGGGTGGCTGGCCGGGAATTGGCATGTAAACCGCAAACCCGCTCCATGATCTGCGGGCACATTAACGAACCGTAAGTGAATATGTGGGGCATGGCTGGCGCACTAAGGAGAAAAGAAGCGAAAGGACTTGACGCTGAAGGGTACTTCGCTTTTATACCGCGAGGGTATAAGTTTCGTGCGAGCAGGCAAGCTGCTCAACTCAGCTATATACCGCCGCAAGGGCATAAGTTTCGCTTGAGCAGACAAGCTGCTCAGCTCAGCTATATACCACCGATAACTGCTACGGCAAGCCGATTGTGTCGAAGATGACGGCGGTGATTTTGTCGAAAGGACAACGCGTGGCCGAGGGGTCAGGTAACGGCACCATGAGGTGCCGTTACAGCAGGCACTCATGTCTTGATCTTTTAAGATAGGCTCAACAAAGGGGAAAATGATGAGAAACGATAACCGCCGGGCAGATCAGCTGCGACCAGTGACCATCGAGCGCGGGGTGCAGGTTCATGCCGATGCCTCGATTCTGATTCGCATGGGCAACACCCATGTGCTGTGCGGCGTCACCGTCGAGGAGAAGGTGCCGCCGTTTCTGCGCGATAGTGGGCGAGGCTGGATCACCGCCGAGTACGGGATTTTGCCGTGTGCCACCAATGGCCGCTATAATCGCGAGACCAAGGGGCAGTCGGGGCGGACCATGGAAATTCAACGGCTCATCGGACGGAGCCTGCGCATGATGGTCGACCTTGCGCAGATCGGCGAGCGTACCCTGCGGGTCGACTGCGATGTTGTCAATGCCGACGGCGGCACCCGCACCGCCGCCATCACCGGAGCCGCCCTGGCGGTGCGCGACGCCCTGAGCAAATTGGTGGAAACGAAGAGGCTGGCCACCCTGCCGCCACTCTTGCCGGTGGCGGCCATCTCCGCCGGCATTGTCGCCGGGGTGCCGCTGCTTGATCTCGACTATGGCGAGGACTCCCAGGCCGAGGCCGACGCCAATTTCGTCATGGCCGGGGACGGACGATGGATTGAGATCCAGGCCACCGCCGAGGACCATCCCTTCGGGGAAGCCGATTTTGCCGCCCTCACCATTCTGGCCCGTGGCGGTATCGAGCAGCTGTGGCGGTTGTGGTGACAATGGATACGTCCGGCGAGCCGAGAATTCACCTGGGCCGATCAAAGATCAGCGGCACGCGCGAGTGGGCGGTGGCCGAGATCAACTGTTGTCTCGGCTGTCCCCACGGTTGCCGCTACTGCTACGCCCGCTACGATCAGGTTGAGCGGCGTCGCCTGACAACGGCGGAACAGTGGCGCTTTTGCCACATTTTACCGGCGGAGGTCGAGCGCCTCCATCCCCTCCATCCCCTCCATCCTGGCCAGGTGATGTTTCCCGCCGCCCATGATATCGTCCCAGGAAACCTCGAAGCCTGCTGCTCCGTGCTGGGTAATCTGCTCGCCGCCGGCAATCGCGTGCTGGTGGTGTCGAAACCGCAATCAGAGTATGAATGTTCATGCCAGCGTTATCTCGCGATCACTCAGATCATGGCTGAGCCGGATCCTCTGCGGATCCGCTATCGGGAGGCGTTGGTCAAGGCGGTGCAGACAATCGTCCGGGGCGGTATGATACCGACTGCCCAGAATATATGGGATCTGGCGGAAGATCCGGTTCTTGAAAATGACAGGCAAGCCTTCAGTAAATTGGTAACGGAAGCCATTGGAAGTCTGCACGAGGGCAGCGTAGCCCGGTACCGGCTGAAATTGTCGGAATTTCAAGAGTGGCAGCTGATCTGGAAACGACGATAGGATTGCATTTCACCTTT
>CAYSON010000354.1:0-1967 GCA_964432635.1 uncultured Desulfopila sp. | reverse complement strand
TATCAGACCATGCATGAGATGGAAGAAGTTTAAGGGTATTTGCGTATTGTCTATCGATCGAGGACCGTGCGAATTTTCTCCACGAGGTGGTCTTGAGTGAAAGGTTTTTGTAAAAACTCGACACCGCTTTCCAACACGCCGTGGTTGGCGATGACATTGGCGGTATAGCCGGACATGTAGAGTACCTTGCTTTCCGGATGCAACTGACGAAGCCCTTGGTAGAGCTCGCGGCCGTTCATCTTCGGCATGACCACGTCAGTGAGGACCAGGTCGATCTTACCGGTGAAATCGGCGGCCAAGCGCAAGGCAGATTCCGGGCCGAGGACGGAAAGCACGCTATAGCCGATGTGCTTGAGCATGATCTCGGTTATCGCCAGGATGGCCGGGTCATCTTCAACGAGGAGGATCACCTCCACATTCTTTCCTTGCTTGGCAGGAATTCTGGGCTCCTCAGGCGACTTGACTTCGCCGAAGTGCACTGGCAGGTAGATATTGAAGGCGCTGCCCTGGCCGGGGTGGCTGTCGACAGCAATATATCCCTTGTTCTGCTTGATGATGCCGTAGATGGTGGCTAGTCCGAGACCGGTACCCTTGCCTAGATCCTTGGTGGTGAAATAGGGCTCGAAGATCTTGTCGAGAACCTCTGTGGAGATGCCCTCACCATTATCGCTGACCGCCAGCAGGACATAATCTCCGGGGGAAAGGCCGAGGTGGGCGGCGCAGAACTCTTGATCGAGCTGCACCGCTTTGGTCTTGATGACGATGTTGCCGTGGCCAGTGATGGCGTCGCGGGCATTAATGCAGAGGTTGGCGAGGATCTGGTCGAGTTGCGAGGGATCAATGTTGATGCTCGGCAGGTTCTCGCTCGGTTGCCACATCAAGGAGATGTTTTCGCCGATGAGACGACGCAGCAGCTTCAGCATTCCTTCGATGGTGAAGTTAAGGTCGATGACGCGTGGATTGATGGTTTGTTTGCGGGCAAAGGCCAGAAGCTGGCGAGTCATGTCGGCGGAACGCGTGGCGGCCTTCTCGATCTCCTTGATCTCGTGGAAGATACGTTCCGTCGGCGACAAGGTGGCGAGGAGTAGTTCACTGCGGCCGAGGATCACTCCCAACATGTTGTTGAAGTCGTGAGCGATGCCGCCGGCGAGGCGTCCCACTGATTCCATCTTTTGCGCCTGATTCAGCTGCGCTTGAAGCTTTTCACGGTCGGCCTGAGATTGTTTGCGCTCGCTGATGTCAAGGGCAGTGAAGGTGACGCCTTTGGAAAAATCCTCGACCGAGAGCGGGGCGGAGCTCATCAGGATATCAATGATGCGGCCGTCCTTGCAGCGCCAACGGGTCTCCACCGTGCCGATGCCGTGTGTGGAAATTTGCTTGTATTTCTCCCGACCGACGTAAGCGAAGTCCTCGTCGCTGATATAGAGCAGGCGGGAGCTCTGCCCGAGCAGTTCTTCTCTCCTGTAGCCGGTCATGGCGCAAATGCGCTCGTTGACCAGGACGAAGACCCGCTCTTTAACCACCCCGATGGCGGTGGGTGCGGTGCGCAAGATGCTTTCCAGCAGTTCCTCGTTATGACGTAGTGCCTGGATGGTGGCGGTCTGCTCAGTGATGTCCCTGGTAACCGAGATGATGTGGGGGGCGCCATGAAGCTGGAGAATGCGCGCCGACATCCGGCCTTGGCCGATGGAGCCGTTTTTTCGGCGAAAGCAGGCTTCCAGGTCGTTCACAAAACCATGGGCGCGGAATCCCTCCACCATCCGCTGGCGATCGTCTGGATTTTGCCAGATGCTGATTTCGGTGGAGGTCTTGCCGATGACCTCGTCGCGGGAAAAACCGGTCAAGGTGCAGAAGCCGTTGTTGACCTCGACATACATTCCGTCTTCAAGGTGATTGATGTTGATCGCGTCGGGGCTTGATCGGAAGGCAAGGCGGAAACGTTCCTCGCTCTGGCTCAGCGCCTCCCG
>CAYSON010000353.1:0-4233 GCA_964432635.1 uncultured Desulfopila sp. | reverse complement strand
GTTAGGTGCCGCGGGTGAAGTAGGCACCCTTGGTCGGATGGCTGCCGGGGTAGGTGCGAAAGCAGATGCCGTCGCCATCGAGATCAAGATACCGGCCCCACTTCTCCTGGCGCTGTTCCAGGTCGTCATGGCTGAGGACCTTGCCGCGGTCGTAGCGGCGGCTGTCATCCCAAGTAAACGGCGGGCTGAGGTTGTCGTTCATGCCCAAATCGAGGTCGCTCAACACCAGCACCGGGGTTTGCAGGCGCTCGGCGAGATCGAGGGCGTCTGCCGCCATCTCGAAGCATTCTTTGGGGTCGCAAGGAAAGAGCAGGGGGTGTTTGGTATCGCCATGCGAGGCATAAGCACAGGAGAGGATGTCGGCCTGCTGGGTTCTGGTGGGCATGCCGGTGCTTGGGCCGGCGCGCTGCACGTCGAGGACCACTGCCGGAATCTCGGCGAAATAGGCCAGACCGAGAAATTCGCTCATCAGCGAGATGCCTGGGCCGGAGGTGGCGGTGAAGGCGCGGGCGCCGTTCCAGGACGCGCCGATGACGATGCCCAACGCCGCCAGTTCGTCCTCGGCCTGAAGGATGGCAACGTTGCGTCGGCCACCGTCTTTTTCGATGCGGAAGTTGCGGCAGTATTTCTCGAAGGCCTCGACCGCCGAGGTCGATGGAGTGATGGGGTACCAGCCGACTACCGTCGCACCGCCGTAAAGGGCACCGAGAGCGAAGGCGGTGTTGCCGTCGATCAGCACCTGGTCGCCGATCTTGTCGGTGCGCGCCACCCGCAAATGACAAATTCCAGCGAGGTGGTCTTGGGCGTAGCTGTAGCCGAGTTCGAGGGCCTTGATGTTGGGGGCCGCCAGTTTAGGATTCTTTGCATACTGGAGTTCCACCGCCTGGGTGAGCACGGAAAACTCCATGTCAAGAAGTGAAGCCAGCGCTCCGACATAGATGATGTTTTTGAGCAGCTGGCGCAATTTTGGGTGATCGAAGGCGGCGTTGCAGAGCTCAGTGAGCGGCACCGGCAGGAGGGTCACGTCATTGCGGTCGAAATCTCCGCTCAACTCCCTGGTTGAGTCGTAGAAAAAGTAACCGCCGGGGGCCAGGTCGCGATAGTCGCGCAACAGGGTCTGGCCGTTGACGGCCACCGCCAGGTCGTAGCCGCCGCGACAGGCGAGATAGCCTTGCTCACTTACCCTTACCTCGTACCACGTCGGTAAGCCCTGGATGTTCGAGGGGAAGATATTTTTGGGGCTAACCGGCACCCCCATGCGGAAGATGGCCTTAGCGAAGAGGTTGTTGGCGCTGGCCGAGCCGGAGCCGTTGACGTTGGCAAAACGCACGACAAAGTCGTTAATCCTTTCAATTTTATTCATTTTTGTTGGGCCTGCGGCGAGTTGTAGGTAAATTTCATCATCTCCCAGGATGAGGTCGGACAGCGCTCGGCGCAAAGCCCGCAGTGCAGGCAGACGTTCTCGTCTTTGACCATGACCCGCCCGGTGGGCAGGGTTGCCGAGATATAAAGGGCTTGCTGGGGATTATCGGCCGGCACCAGGAGCTGTTGCCTGAGATTCTCTTCCTCGTCATTAACAATAAAGTTGATACACGACTCCGGACAAATATCAACGCAGGAGTCGCACTCGATGCACGTGGAAAACTCGAACACCGTCTGTACGTCGCAGTTGAGGCAGCGTGCCGCCTCGCGGTGGCCGGTCTGCTTGTTGAAACCCAATTCTACCTCGAGCAGTCGGTCCTGCATTGATTTTGCGAGGTCAACGGTCGGCACCTTGTAGCGACGATCGACGGAGACGCTGCTGTCGTAGATCCACTCCTGCAGGCCCATCTTCTGACTGACCAGGTTAGTGTGTGGTGCCGGTCGCTCGTGCAGATTGAGGCCGCGACAATAGAGGTCGATGGAGATGGCTGCTTGGTGGCCGTGGGCGACAGCGGTGATGACGTTCTTGGGGCCGAAGGCGGAATCGCCGCCGAAGAACACCTGGGGGAGCGAAGATTGTAAGGTGACGGGGTCGAGTAGCGGCAAGCCGCGATCAGTCATCGTGATGCCAAGTTCCGCTTCGATGAAGGGGAAGGCGTTGCTCTGCCCGACGGCGAGCAGTACTTGATCGCAAGGAAGGAAGAGCGGCGGTTCGTTGGTCGACGCCAGGCGGGGTTCGCCCCCTTCGGCGTCGCGCAAAATCATCTTTTGAAAGGTCATGCCGACCAGCTTGCCATCCCGGATCACGAATTCCAGCGGGTTGTGGTTATCGACGATGGGAATGCCCTCTTCCAGGGCGTCCTCGATCTCCCAGGGCGAGGCCTTCATCTGAGTCTTGGGGCTACGCACCACCACCGTCACCTCCTCGGCGCCAAGACGCTTGGCGGTACGGCAGCAGTCCATGGCGGTGTTGCCGCCGCCGAGCACCAGGACCCGCGGGCCGCTGCGGACGACGTGGCGATAGAGCACTCCGGCCAGCCATTCGATACCGATAAAGATCGCGGCCGCCCCCTCGCTGCGCCCGGGCAGGGGCAGATCGCGGCCGCGCGGCGCGCCGGTGCCGACGAAGACGGCGTCGTAGGCTTTGTCGACAACGGCCTTGAGGCTATGGATATGGTGGTTGAAATGGGCGTTCACTCCCATGCCCAGAATGCGGTCGACTTCTTCGTTGAGCACTTTTTCGGGAAGGCGGAACGAGGGCACTTGGGTGCGGATGAAACCGCCGGCCTTGGGCTGGTTGTCGAAGAGGTCGACGCTATACCCGAGCGGCAGCAGGTCGCGGGCCACGGTGAGGGAGGCCGGACCACCACCGATGAGGGCGATTTTTTTGCCGTTTTTCTCTTTGGGGATCTCCGGCAGAAAATTGCTGTCCGGGGTTTTGTAGTCGGCGGTAACCCGTTTCAGGCGACAAATGGCCACCGGGTTCTCCTCGACCCGGCCGCGCCGGCAGGCTGGTTCGCAGGGTCGGTCGCAGATGCGGCCAAGCACTCCGGGAAAGACATTGGAAATCCAGTTGATACGAAAGGCCTCGTCGTACTTGCCGGCGCTGATCATGCGAATGTATTCCGGCACCGGGGTGTGCGCCGGGCAAGCGTACTGGCAGTCGATGACTTTGTGAAAATATTCGGGATCGTTGATGTTTGTCGGCTTCAAAAAGGACCTCCTGTCGAGTTGCGGGCGTTGCCGCGAACAATCCGTTGCCGGACGACTGGCCAACCATGCTCCCCAAACCGGACCGGGAGGAGGTGGTCATGGTGTAAAAATAAAAAATCGCCCAGCGAATTCAAAGCATATTTCGCCAGGCAATGGCCTCTATTCGGGCAGCTGCCGCACCGCGCCCTTGTCGGCGGAGGAGGCGAGCAGGGCGTAGGCCCTGAGTGCCGGGCTGACGCTGCGCTGCCGGTCGCTGGGACGGTAGGCGGCGGCACTTTTGCTCTCCTCTTCCTCACGCCGGCGCTGCAGTTCCGCGTCATCGACGAGCAGCCTGATCGACCGAGCGCGAATGTCGATTTCGATCTGGTCACCGTCGGCCACCAGGGCGATGACACCTCCGGCGGCGGCCTCCGGGGAGACATGGCCGATGGACAGTCCCGAGGTGCCTCCCGAAAAGCGTCCGTCGGTGATCAGGGCGCACTGCTTGCCGAGCCCCATCGATTTCAAATAGGAGGTGGGGTAGAGCATTTCCTGCATGCCCGGACCACCGCGCGGGCCTTCATAGCGAATAACGATGACTTCGCCTGCCGTGATGGCCCCGCCGAGAATGGCCTCACAGGTCGCCTCCTGGGAGGAGAAAACCTTGGCGTGACCGGTGAAACGAAAGATCGACGGGTCGACGCCGGCGGTCTTGACGATGCAGCCGTCCTCGGCAAGATTGCCAAAGAGAACGGCCAGGCCGCCTTCACGGTCATAGCAGTGGGCGATGTCACGGATGCAGCCGTGGCGGCGGTCAAGATCGAGTTCTTGGTAGAGTTTGCTCTGCGAGCCGAGCACCAGATTGGTGCCGATGGCCCCGGGGGCGCTGCGGTAGAGGAGTTCAGCTTCTTCAGCATGTCCGGGACGGGCGATGTCCCAAGCTTCGAGGATCGCCCGCAGACTTGGGCCGTCGATCCGGGGCACCGAGGTGTCGAGGAGGCCGGCCCGGTCGAGTTCGCCCAGGATGGCGACGATGCCCCCGGCGCGGAGCTTGACGTTGCCCTGGACCTCGGCCTCGGAGACCGGCTCCCCCCGCCGCCGTCGCTCCGCCAGCGCCCC
>CAYSON010000352.1:0-4256 GCA_964432635.1 uncultured Desulfopila sp. | reverse complement strand
GGCGATCGCCAGCTTCATCGCTGCCAATTATTCCGGAATGAAAATCAGCGGCAAGCTCTCTCTTGAGAACACGAAGCAAGAGGCTATCCGAATCGTTGATCAGTTCGGGGTAACGCCATGAACGCGGAAACGCTCATTGCCACCCTTGGTGGGATGGTACAAGAGCCGAGCCTTGACGCCGAAGGACTCTTGGCAAAACTGAACGCCGCGCAACTTGCCGTAGCCGAGGAGGATGGCATATTCCTTCCCGCCCTGGCTGACGGCATCGCCAGTATTACCGCAGAGGCGGGAGAGATGTTCGCGGACCTCCCCCTAACGTATCACAAGCGGTTCTACCTGGCCAAGAACACCACGACAAACGGATCTGTCATCGTCTTCGACAATATTGGCATGATGGCCCAGTCCCTCGGGGATATCCCCTCTATCAGCCTCCAGGGAGACGTCTACGCCATAACCGTTCATGCCGGCCGGGTGTTGTTTCAACGGACACCGACGGCGAACCAGACGATTTCCACCATGTTTTACCGGCTCCCCGTGCCAATGACCGAGTCGAACAAGAGTTTTCCCGATGGGCTCCTGGGGTCGCGGAGCTCGCTGGTGGAGGACGCCTTTGATCGTGCACTCCTGCATCACGCGGCATGGCGGATCTTTTCCGGGGTGGAGCAGGGTTTAGAGGGGAGGAAGGTTGATACCGAGTACCATTTCGGAGAGTTCAGGCGGGCGATTGCCGACCTCGCGTCGGTGTGCCGCCCCGAGACAATCTTGTCGGCCATGCCGGTCAACTCAAGGTGGTGATCGCCAATGTCAGGGGTCGTCATTAAGAATTGCGCGGGAATTAACAACCGCATCGATACCAAGCGGCCGACTCTGTCGGCAGCCGAGCATGTCTACTTGGCCGAGGCGGTCGATGTTGACATCGATGACAGCGGCGGGATCTCGGTGCGGTGCGGCAGGGTGCCGCTGTCTACTGTCCCATCTCACTCGCTTTTCTGCGACGGTGGAGATTTCTTTGCGGTCCAGGACCGGGCCTCAGATTCGGCGATCTACCGCGTCAACGCCGACGAGACTCTCTCTGGTGTCAGGTCTGGCCTCACCAGGGGCGCCTTCGTCTCTTTCCTGCAGGTTGGAGAAAAAACCTATTACAGCAACGGTTCTGAAAATGGCGTGATTGAGGGTGGCGTCTCGTCTCCTTGGCCGGTGCAGACGGAACATTACGGGGCGTCAACGTCACGGGCGTTTTCCCCGGCGCCAGTAGCGTCACATATCGCTTTCTTCAACAGCTGCTGGTGGTTGGCAAAAGACAAGACGATATTCATCTCTGAACCAAGGATGCCGGGGAAATATGACCTGTTCGGGCGAAGGTTCACGTTCCGCTCTGATGTGCGCATGATCAGGCCTATAAAGACCGGGGTATGGGTTTCAGACTCTTCCCGGGTTGGTTTCATCTCTGCCGCTGAAGACTTCAAGGCGATGATGTGGGAGAGCAAGGCCAATGCTCCTGCCCATGAGTGGAGTGACGCCAAGGTGGATTTATCTGGGTCACTGGATGTTGCCGGCGAGTGTGCTTTGTGGTCGAGCGATGACGGCTTGTGTGTCGGGACTTCTGACGCTCGTGTCATTAACCTCACCGAGGACAGCCTGCGGTACGTAAAGGGTAGCAGCGGGGCCATAGTGGCGACCGACGACTATATAATCAATTCTGTTTGGTGATCGTTATGAAATTTTCGGGGGTAAGTGCAGGGGCGGCGAAGCAGGGCCCCATGCTCGGCATCTTCGACAAACCTTGGCGTGGCCTGGTCTTCGATCGTCCTTTCTGCAATATTGGCGACTGCCTGCTAAATATGAAGGAAGCCGACGTTCTTGCGATGGTGTCGGGCTCCGACTCTAAATTCGCGCCATTCGGATCGTCGAACACAAAAAACGGGAATACCGCGGGCCTTTACGCTTGCTTTTCCGGGGAGATTTTAAGGAGTGGACGCTCTAGGGGAGGCCTCTTTGTGCTGGGCGATTTGACCATGACCTACATCTCCGAACATGACCTCAGCGTCTCAAATTCTTGTTTGGCCAAGGGGATGCAGCTCCACGTCGACATTAAGGTGCGTCTGTGACAGAGAATAACAAACTCGCCGAGATACTCTACAGGGCCGCGGCGTTCCTCACGGGATTGCTGGCGGAATATCTGGGGAAGAGAAAACAATGTCCGCACTGTAACAAGCAGATTTAACTGAAACTTGCGCTCTCGGTGACGACGCCGCAAGTGGAAAAACCATCGCGCCATACCGGCCTCATGGAATCACATCTCTATGAGGTACTATCATGGCTGAAAGTTTTTCGACTGGATTACGTAACGCGCTGCTTGGCACTTCTGATTTCAAAACTGCAATGGCCAATGGTGTCCTTTGTATCTTCAGTGGCACCAAACCGGCAAACGCTGACGCTGTTGAGAGTGGTTCCCTGCTCATGCAGTACACCCTTAACAGTGGGGCTTTTGTTGCGGGAGCTGCTGCTAATGGCCTGGAGTTTGATATAGTTGCCAATGGGGTTATTTCAAAGGCGGCGCTGGAAGTGTGGAGCGGGGTTGGACTTCCCGCTGCTGGAACAGGCACCACGGCGACATGGTTCAGGTTCTATGCCAATGCCTACGTGACCGGAGCAAGCACCTCGGCGGTGCGTTTTGATGGCAGTATCGGGACCAGTTCAACCTATGAGCTGAGGATGTCGAACACGACCATTGTTGAAGATGGCCCGGCTACCGTATCGACATTTACCGTAACGTTCCCGGCGGCATAAAGCCTTGAGGTGATTCATGGCTTACGCAAATCTTGTAGCTTCTAGTTGCATAAATCCGCTGGAGACGTTCCAGAAATTTAGGAATTTTCTATGCCGTAGGGCATCGTCGAACGGATCATACAATTACTCGACGACAGGGATAGGGTGGACGCTTATTGATTCATTTTACGCGACCAACGAATATACGGTCGCTACTAATGACTGGTTTGTCGTCTACTCGCCTGGAGAGGATGGATTGAGGGATCTGTACTACAAGGTCACTCTGTTGGCTGGATCATTTACGATCACTGGCTATTTATATTGGAACGCGGTAACGCATGTAGGAACTCAGCCATATGGAGCGGCAAACACCTGGGCAAACACGGCAGCAACCAACAATGTGTTGTGGGTTTACGGCGATCTTGATGCTTTTGTTGGTATATCAAAATACGCGTCTATTTATTATTCCGGCAGGGCTGGATGGTTCCCAGGGTCGCGGTTTGACCAGACAATAACCAACTACGCAACAGCAATCACCGCTGGGAACGACAGGGTGCTTGCTTTAGCGTCGATTCCCTCGGGATGGGCTGTGGGAGTTTTCGTGTTCGTTTGGGATAATGATAATATTGAACGGGTGCTGATTAAAACTATTGCCGGTAACAACGTGACCATTACCACGTTTGTCAGCAGTTACCCATCTGGGATAGATATGGCTCTTGAGCGGACAGATCATGTTTCTTCACACTCTAATTCAAGTAGCACCGGTTGTTTGATTGGTCACTCTGGAGCCAAAAACCATGTAGTTGCTGCTCTTGAGATTTCTACCGGCAATCCTACGTTGGGCGAGGCGCTGACTGGACTGTATCCGATAAGATATGTGTTTTTCGGATCAACAACATCAATGGTTGGTCCGATGAAAAACGCATATTTGAACGTAGGATTCACAGCCGAGACAACACACGAATATGGCGGAGTCGTTTATCGGGCGTTTGCAGTGGTTGGCATGTCCGTGTTGATAAAAGAGGTTTAAGCGATGGCTGCTGATTGCTTTCTTGTAGACTTGTTCTCTTCCATGCTATGGGCGAGCGACAACACCACTGTAACATGCGCTGGAGTGGTGCGAGCTCCAAATGGGGCTGTTATACAGCGGAAGATAGTAGTCTACCAAGACAATAATCCCTACGAAGTCATAGCCGTTGCGGAATCCTCGCAAGCTACGGGGGAGTTCTCTGTCACATTTGGCGGACATGCAGCTCAAGATTTCACCGTCGTTGCCAAGGGTGAGTATGGCGAAAATGATGAGGTTGTCGCTAATTGCAATCTTAACGGAACTGGCCCAACGGGTTTGTATATTGCGCAACCATTAAACAATATCCAGTTCTTTGTTGGCCCTGGAGCAGTCAATAGCCCGTTTGTCGATATTCTTTTCCCCATGCCGGAGGTTGATGCGGAGGGCCAGGTCGATATTGTTGCCTGGGGTGATGTAA
>CAYSON010000351.1:0-4264 GCA_964432635.1 uncultured Desulfopila sp. | reverse complement strand
CAGTCCACGTGCTGCTCACTGCCGACCGGCAAAAGGGCAACGTCGCCCCGATGCACGACAACCGTACCCTGACGGCGCAAGCAGCAAACCGGGGACAATATCTGGGAATTCTCGATCTCTCCTGGGCTCCAGCAAAGGGCACAGCCGACAAGACCCAAGATCCCAATCGCGTTCTCCTCGGCAACACCACCCGGCAGCTATCGGCGACGTTCGGCGGCCAAGCCCTGCCCTTGGGCCGACATCTGCCGGAGGATCCGCTGATCGGCGCCATGGTCAAAGAGGCGACCGAACGTATTCGCCAGCAGAAAGAGTGAGTTCGAACTGATAAACGCTCCTGCCTGGCAGCTTCTCCCTGTTACCAAGAGCGCACAGCGGATCCGCTTCCGAGAAACGGTGTAACTTTCCCGAGACAACAAAAAAGGAACAGGAATCCGGCGTCTTCCCACCACCACCCCCAATCTGTCACCAATTCCATACATGGGGATTTGTGCAGTAAAAACCGATCAATACCACAATTTTCCGATGCGCCTCTCCCCATCATATCGTTTCTATTGCAAATATTGGTTTTCATTCCCCCTAGGCACCCTTCTTGAATAAGTAGTGGGTGACACCGAAGAAAACTGCCCTCTTGCGGACTTGGCAACGAGCACAATTCCTGCCCAAGGCGGCATCACCGATGATTTTTCTGGAGGAATGACAATGGTGGACAAAGGCAAAAAGATCTTGTTGACAGTGGACGGCTCAGAACAATCCATGGACGCCGTGCGCTATGTTGCCGGCGCGGTGCAACAGACCAAGTCTCAGGTGGTACTGTTCCAGGTGATGAGCAAGGTGCCAGAGGTGTTCTGGGATCTTGGTCGAGACCCGGCCTGGGAACAAAAGATTGAATCGCTGCGCCTTTGGGAAAAGCAGCAGGAATCCTTGGCCGAGACCTTCATGGAAAATGCCGTTACCATCTTTCGCGACGCCGGATTCGGCGCGAGCGCGGTCACCACCAAGATCGGCCGGCAGAAAGAGGGCATCGCCCGCGACATCATCAGCGAGGCCCATCAGGGCTATGACATCGTTGTCGCCGGCCGCGGCAAATCAAGCGAGGAGGGCATGCCCTTGGGCAGCGTCGCCACCAAGGTGCTGAGCGCCGCGGCCACCTTCTCCCTGTGGCTGATCGGCGGCAAACCGAACTCGGACAAGGTACTGATCGCCCTCGATTCTTCCGAAGGCGGTTTGCGCGCCGTCAAGCACGCCGGCACCATGTTCAACCACGGCAACAACCAGATGACTCTGTTCCACGCCATCCGCGGTATCTCTGTGTCCTCGGTCGGGCTTGAGGATATCTTTCCGGAGGCCTACCGCAAACAACTCATGGAAGAAGCGGAAGAAGAGATCCAACCGGCCCTGCAGCTGGCCAAGGCCCATCTCAAGCGCCTCGACATCTCCCCGGAACGGTTGTCGGCCAAGATCATGACTTCGGTGCGCAGCCGCGCCGCCGCCGTCCTTCAGGAGGCACGCCAGGAGGGCTACGGCACCATCGTCGTCGGTCGCCGCGGTATCTCCGAGGTCACCGAATTCTCCATGGGCCGGGTCACCAGCAAGTTGACCCAGCTTGCCAAAGACCGCGCCCTGTGCATTGTCGCCTAAAGCTGAGTTGAGCAGCTTGTCTGCTCAAACGAAACTTATGCCCTTGCGGTATAAATCTGCATCACCTGCGCCGGTCCCGTTGACAAGGGACCGGCGCAGCTGCGCTGCCCAAAGCATCGCTCGGCAGAGCATCCGCCAAAGACCTTTGCCGGAGGTCGGGGAATCTGGTAGAACACAGCGGAAAGGACCGGTGCAACCATTGCCGAAATGGGCAAAGTGCATCGGATAATCGCTTCCGCTTCTCCATCGTTATCCCGGTGCCGCCCAACATCTCCTCCAGGCTGTTTTTTGCTTTTGGCATCGTGCTGACGCTGAGCGGCATTGCTTTGCTCTATGCCGGCCAGTCTTCCCGAAGCCAACTCACCCCCATCTTTCTCTGCGGGCTGTCCGCCATGGTCGGCGGCATGCTGCTGCTCCATCGCAGCCAAGGGCGCGCCGCATCGCTACCGGTTATTCTCCTGGTCGCCCTGATCATCCGCCTGCTCTTTGTCCCTTGGACCTATAACTCCGATCTCAACCGCTACCTCTGGGAGGGACGGATGCAGCAGGTTGGCCTTAACCCCTACCTGACCGCGCCGGCAGCACAGGAGACCCTCCCCTACCGCGACAGTGTCTGGCAGGATATCAACCACCGCGAGTACCCGGCGGTGTACGGACCTGCGGCGCAACTGCTCTTTCGGCTGGCCGTCCTCGCTCCCGCGCCCGCTGTCGCCCTCAAGCTGCTCTTTCTCGGCTGCGACCTGGCCATCCTCCTGCTGCTCATCGGTACCTTAGGGCGCTATCGCCTGGAGGCGCGCCATGCCTGGCTCTACGCCGCCCACCCCCTGCCGCCCCTGCTCCTCATTGGTGAAGGCCACCTCGAGCCACTCCTGGTACTGCCCCTTTTCGCTTGTCTGCTTGCCCTGCAGCTGCGGCGCCACCGCCTCGGCCTGATTCTCTTTTCCCTGGCCATGATGGTGAAAGTATCACTGGTGGTACTTATCCCCTTTATCCTCCGTATGGTCCACCCACGCCTCTGGCCTTGGGCTGCCCTGCCCCTTATGCTATGGCTGCCCTTTGGCGAGGGTTTTCTTGCCCATCTCGCCACCCTGGCCCACTTCTCACAAGCTGAATCGTTCAACTCCCTCGCCCTCATCCTGCTCTCGCCGCTGCTGCCCATGGAAGCGGCGCGGATGGCGAGCTCGGCGTTCTTTATCCTTGGTTGGTTGATCCTCTGGCTGCTTGACCCGCCCCCCCTTACCCTGCCTCTCTCCGTGCTCGGCCTGCTTTTACTCACCAGCCCCATCGTTCACCCCTGGTACCTGGCGATGCTGCTGCCCTTCGCCGTGCTCCACCGCAGCCTTCCCTGGCTGGTTCTGGCAACTTCCGCGCCGCTGCTGCTGCTGGTCACCAAGGTCTTTGTCGCCACCGGCCACTGGCACACCCCACCATGGCTGCTCACTCTCGAATTTCTGCCATTTCTTGCCGCGATCGCCCTCTGCCTGCGGCGGCGCAACGACGTTGCCCCGGCATGGTTCGGACCTCCCACCTCCCTCTCCCTGCTCATCCCGGTGCTCAACGAGGAGGCCAACTTGCCCGGGTGTTTGCAGAGCATTGTCCTGCCGCAGGGAATCGCCGCTGAAATCGTCGTCATCGACGGCGGTTCGAGCGACCGTACGCGCCAATTGGCCGAGGCCGATCCCCGGGTACGGCTGATCTCCTCGGCCAGCGGTCGCGGCACCCAGTTGGCCGCAGGCTACATGGCGACCCATGGCGATCTCCTGGTGATTGTTCATGGCGACAGCCGCTTTGGCCCGACCACCCTTGACGAGATCCTTGAGCATTGCCGCAGCCATCCCCATGTCGCCGGTGGCGCTTGCCGCGGCCGCTACCGTCAAGTGACCGGCCCGCTGCAACTGGTCGAGCGGCTTAACGACCTGCGGGTGCTGTGGACCGGCATCGCCTTCGGCGACCAGGCGCAGTTCTTCCGCCGCCAGGCCCTGGGTCCCGAGGAGTTTCCCGATTTCAAATTGATGGAGGATGTCGAACTGTCGCTGCGCCTGCGAAAGCGCGGGGCGCTTTCTCTCCTGCCGACAACGGTCTCGGCTTCAAGCCGCCGTTGGCAAAAGGTCGGCTATCTTGGCAATAGCGCACAAGTGCTGCTCTTCTGTGGACTGTTTCTGCTGCTGCGCAGCCTGGGGGCGACCGGCGACAAAGGGGAACGCTTCTATCGCTGGTACTACGGCAAGGCGGTCCCCGTCCAGGTCCCGCCGAAAGTTGACCAGGGTTAGAGTCGGCGCTTGTCGAGCACCCGGTTGCCCTTGCCCTCGACCTTTTCCAGAGTCTTTTCCTCAACCAGCTTGACCTGTGCCGGGATGCCAAGGTCGGTGGCCAGCCGTTCCTTGATGCGGTCGGCAATGGCAAACTGCTTGCGCACCTCGTCAAAGAACAGCGATTCGGTGACCTCGACCATAACCGTCAGCTTGTCCTCGTGCTGTTCGCGCTCGACGACGATCAGATAGGGAGACTCCGCCCCGGCGATTTCGGCCAGCATCACAGCGATCTGATTGGGAAAGACATTGACCCCACGGACAATGAGCATATCGTCGGAGCGCCCTTTTACTTTTTCCATTTTAATCATGGTGCG
>CAYSON010000350.1:0-4276 GCA_964432635.1 uncultured Desulfopila sp. | reverse complement strand
TGTTTCGATAGCGCTCGAGGCACCCATGGCGTGGCCGATCAGTGACTTGTTGGCGGTTACCGGCGGCAGTCGCCTTCCGAACACTTGCCTCAGGGCCTGGTATTCGGTAAGGTCACCAACCTTGGTTGAGGCGGCATGGGCGTTGATTGCAGCGATGTCATCAGGTCCGATGCCGGCATCGGCGAGCGACTCGGTGATGCAGCGGGTGATGGTCGGCAGATGCGGCGCGACGAAGTGGTGGGCGTCGGAGGTCATCGACCAACCGGCCAGACGGCTGCGGTAGGTCAGGCCATGGGCATCGGCGAACTCCCGTGCCACGAGGATTACCGCGCCGGCCCCTTCCGACACCACAAAGCCACGGCGATCCTTGGAAAAGGGGCGGCTGGCCCTGGGCGGAGGCTCGGGCGCACTGCCCTCCTTGGGGTGGTAGACCCCATTCATGGTAAAAAACCCAGCGACGATCGGCTCCACCAGGGGGAAATCGACCGCCCCGCAAATGACCACGTCGGCGCGTTGTTGTTCAAGCAGCATGGCACCAACCAGCATCGAGGTGAGCCCGGTGGCGCAGGCGGTGATGGTGGTGACGATCGGTCCGCTGGCCCCGGTTTCAATGGCGATCTTGCCGCCAACCATGTTGATGCAGGAGTTGGGATTGGCGTAAGGCGGCGGCAGCTTGTTGTCGCGTTGCATCCGTCGGTCGGCGGTAAGCACCGCGTCGAGGCCGCCGATGGCGGTGCTGTAGGTGACGGCGGTGCGGGGGGCGATCTCGGCGGTGATGGCGAGGCCGCAGCCAGCAAGGGCTCGGGCGACGGTGAGCAGTGAGTATTTGAAGACCGGAGAAGTCCACGCCGCTTGGTGGCGGGCAGAGAGAAAGGGGTAGCTCTCGCCTGATATCTCTCCGACCTGGCCAGCGATGGTCACCGGAAAACCGGGTGGAAGAGGAAAACGACTGAGCGGGCCGATGCCGCTTTCTCCCGCTAAGGCCCTACGCCACTGCTCCGTGAGAGCGCAGCCCAGAGGTGAGACGGCGTCGTAACCGACGATGACCGCATCTCGCTTGCCCATCCACTACCAGGGAATATAGCGATAGAGTTTGGCGAACATCTCGTACACCTCGATCCAGTTTTGCAGGTCCTTGGTGGTCTTGATATGTGCCCGCTTGTTGACCATGACCCAACTCATGTGGGCGGCGCCGTCCTTGCATGTGGTGCAGTCGCGGGTTTCGGAGGTGCAGCAGCGGTGCATGGTTTTCAGTTCGGAGGACCAGCGAATAAAGCCAATCAGCCGTTTCGGTTGGGGTTGGCGAGTGTCAAGGGGTTCGGTGACTGAGGGGCACTCCATCCAGCCGAAATTGCGACCGAGCATCTTGCCGCTGGTAATCACCTCATGATAGTACTTGCAGGAGATCACCGTCTCTGGGTAGGCGTCGAGCATGGCGTCCATCTCGCTCCGTACCGCGAGCAACTCTTCGGGCTTCCAGGAAAAGCCGTCGACGCCCTCGTCGTTGGAGAGGAGCTGCATGTGCACCTTGAGACCAACGTCGCGGATCTTGCGGATGATTGCCTCGGTCTTGCCCAGCTGTTTCGGGGTGATGGTGTAGAGATAGTAGGCGTTGGGGTCACCCTGATAATTGGCACTGGAAATCGTGAAGGTGTCCTTGCCGCGAAGGACGGTTTCGTCTTCGTTGTCGCCCCACAGGGAAATACCCACCATCAGATCAGGGAAACGATCGCGCGGCACCTTGATCAGGCCATTGGTGGCGCAGAAGGTCGGCAGTTTCTTGTAAAAGGCCTCGACCCGATCAAGGCAGAGGGTGGGTTCGCCGCCGATGAGAATGGCCAGGTTGACTCCCCGCGCCATCTCCTTGTCGATGAATTCGTGCCACTTGTTGATGTCGTTCTCCTCGTCGGCGACCTTGTGCTCTCCCGAAGAAAAGAAAAAACAACCCTTGCAGCGCAGGTTGCAGCGATTGGTAACATCGTAGATGGAACTGCGGATGTTAAGCTTGGAGATGGTCTTGTAGCGCTCGTACCAGTGGGCATCAAGGAGGGAACTGACGGTGATCATAGGTCTGCTAGTGAGTTGGAGGCGGCGCGATCAAGGTGTCGCAAAGGTTTGACCCCTTTTCATATCCCCTTACCCACACGGCAAGATAAGTGTCGACGTAGTCGAGCCAGGCGGAAAAGGTGGTGGGATCGATGGCATGCCGATACATGCGGGCAGTGACCACGGCACTGCCGGCGGCGTAGTGGCGGCAGTCGGCACAATCGGTGTCGGGGACACAGCAGGCGGCATCACGATCCCATTGTAAATTGGTGCGATATTGACGGAACGAGCGCCCCAGACCGATATCGGTGGAGGGGTTCTGCCGCGGGTAGGAGCAGGAGAAGAGATCGTGCAAGGCCAGCGGCTCGGTGTGGGCGACGATGTTGTAGGTGGAAAAAAGTACTGTCTGCGGAAATTCCTTGAGCAGAACAACCATGGTTTCCCGTGTCTTCTGCAGGCTGTGGCGAGTATGGCGCAATGGCCCCTCATAGCCGACCGGCGAGGAGAACATGTTGAAGGTGATGGTCATCCCCTTGGCGGCGATCTCGCGGGTCACCTCGGTCGCCTCGTCGATATTGCCGGGGGTAAAGGTGTAGACGAAGACTGCCCGAGGGTCGCCCCGGTAATTGTCAATCTGCCGCTGGAGCATATCACCAGCGCCGCGAATGGTCTTACTGGTCCGGTCGTTGCCCCACACCGAGATGTGGATGCGGTAGTCGATGTCGCCGGGTATGACTTTCAGGCCGTTGGTGGCGATGGCTCCCAGCGGGATGGTCTCATGGCAGACCCGGCAGAGCTGCGACACCAGCGACGGCTCGGCTCCGGCGAGCACGGCAAAAGTAATACCTCGCTCTTTTTCCGCCTGGAGTAGCCGGCGCCAGGCCTCTATATCAACGACTTCGTTGGCGAACTGCTTATCGCCGGTGTAGTAATAGCAGCCTTCACAACGGATGTTGCAGCGGTTGGTCATGTCGTAGGTCGATTCGCGCAGAAAGAAGAAGCGTCGAACCTTTTCCCACCGTTCCTTGATCCCCGGCACCGCGAGGATTTCGGAAAATTTCCAGGCTTGCTGCGCGGCGACCATCATTCCCTGCTGTTCTGCTTGTCGAGGATGTAGTTGGCGATGATCCGCACCGTCGACAATTTTGGATAGTCATCCTCGTCGATCCTGATGCCGAACTCGTCACGCAAGACGAGTGCCACCGTGGCGAGATCCATGGAGTCGACGCCGACTTCGTCGACGAGGTCGAGATCGGGGTTGAAGGTGGCGGCGGTGACATCCTCGAGTTTTAGCTCGTTGATGATGATTTCCGAGATTCTGGTAATGGTCTGGGTGATCTTGTCGCTCATGTCGTTGTGACGTGTACGGTTTTGGGTGAACACCAATTTGCCGGAACAGACTGCTCTGTTCTCGCAGGTGATGGTGAAACTGTGATGATTTTTGTCCTCGCTCGGTGATACGCTGATATCAAGCACCTCGCCGGGGCGGACGATTCGCCGAAACTTTACCCGACTGAGGGCGGCCAGGCGGAGGTGGCCGCATCCGGCACGTTCGAGGAGCTCGATGACCAGCCTCAGTTGCGCCACTCCGGGAAATATCGGATCGTTGGGAAAATGGCCGACAAACCACGGAGAGTCGCAGCTGATGATGACCTGCCCAGTTTTTTTTTCAAGAGCTGCAGATCTCATCGACAATTCCATCGCACATTACACCACATCAACGCTCGCTCTCCACGAACAAGGCGAAGCGTGGCCCTCGACGCTCGAAATACCCTGTCGACGTAGGGAAAAACCTATACCACTCGGGGGGGATTTCCACAACAGCGAAGCGGGACAAAGGGGTATTTTTCGTCAGCTTTTGCAGGAACTTGCCGGCCGATTTTAAACAGTTGAGAAAAAGCCAAACAATCACGGTGATTTTATCACCTTCAAGTCATTTTACAAGAATAATTTCCAAACGCATTTGGTCGCTGTACATCTCTTTACGTTTCTGTATCGACTTCTGTATCGACGCCTCTTGCCGAGTGGTCAACCCACCCTTGCATCAGCTTCGAAGGCATTGCGCAATTGCTGCTCGAGGTCCCCTAATGTGGACTGGTGATGGTAATCCGGGTCGAGACGGGTGACGAGGTCGATGGAGATGGTGTTGGCGCGGTGAGCATTGAAGAGGAATTTTCCCGCAGTGAAGAGTCGGTCGGTACCGCGTAGACGAAGCACGTAGATGGGAGCC
>CAYSON010000349.1:0-4288 GCA_964432635.1 uncultured Desulfopila sp. | reverse complement strand
ATACCGCAAGGGCATAAGTTTCGTATGAGCAGACAAGCTGCTCAACTCAGCTTTACCAATCTTTGTGTGGAGCAGGCGGATGTCGAGTGTCGTTGTCGTCGGAACCCAGTGGGGCGATGAGGGAAAAGGCAAAATTGTCGATTTATTGACTCGTTATGCCGATTACGTGGTGCGTTTTCAGGGGGGCAACAACGCTGGTCATACCCTGGTGGTGGAAGGCAGAAAATTCGTCTTTCATATTATCCCCTCGGGTATCCTCTATACCGACAAGAAGTGCATGATCGGCAACGGCGTGATCATCGATCCGGCGGTATTGCTCAGCGAGATGGAAAAACTGCGTCAGCAGGGTCTGGCGGTGACTCCCGAGAGGCTGATGATCAGCGAGCGTGCCCATCTGATCATGCCCTATCATGCCGCCCTTGATCAGGCCAAGGAGGCCGCACTCGATTCCGGCAAGAAGATCGGCACCACCGGGCGAGGCATTGGGCCTTGCTATATGGACAAGGTCGGGCGTATCGGCATCAAGGCCGGGGATTTACAAAACGACCAGCTCTTTCGGGAAAAGCTGCAGGCAGCCGTCGAGGAGAAGAATTTTCTTCTGGTCAACAAATATCGGTGCGCGCCCATCGACTTCGAAACGGTGTATCGCACCTATCAGGATCATGGCGAAAAATTGCATGCCTACCTGGGAAATGTCTCGCTCGAACTGGACAAAGCGAGGAAAGAGAACAAAAATATTCTTTTCGAAGGAGCCCAGGGAACGCATCTTGATATCGACCATGGCACCTATCCCTTCGTCACTTCGTCTAACACCATTGCCGGCAACGCCTGCGCCGGCAGCGGTTTTGGTCCGGTACACATCGATGCCGTGGTAGGGATCATGAAGGCCTATACCACCCGTGTCGGGGCCGGGCCCTTTCCCAGCGAACTCTTCGATGAGAACGGAAACCAGTTGCAGGAGAAGGGCTGCGAATTTGGAGCCACCACCGGTCGGCGTCGCCGCTGTGGATGGCTTGATGCGGTGGTTGTCGGTGATGCCGTGCGGTTGAATGGGCTGACCGGCTTGGCAGTTACCAAACTCGATGTCTTGAGTGGTCAGGAAACGGTGAAAATTGCCACCGCTTATGAGTTGGCGGGGGAGACCTTGACGGTGATGCCCAGCGACAATCACCGTGCCAGCGCCGCCGTCCCGGTTTATGAGAGTTTGCAAGGCTGGCGTGAGGATCTCGACAAGGTGCGGAGTTATGATGACCTTCCCCGTGCCGCCAAGGATTACATCGCCCGGATCGAGGATCTGGTCGGGGTCAAGAGTGATATTGTCTCGGTGGGTCCGGATCGGGAGGAGACCCTGCTGCTGCGCAACCCATTCGAGAAAAACTGATCGGAACGCTTATGCCTATTGTGGCGAGCGAGTCCGGTACAACGTTTGAGAATCACAAAGAGGGTGTTGATGGCAAGAATTACCTGTGAAGATTGTTTGGAAGTGGTCGGCAAGCAGAGCCGGTTTAAGTTGATTCATCTCACTGTGCAGCGGGTGAAGCAGCATCGTCAGGGCGAACCGTTTCTGGTCGATGGCAAAAACAAGGAAATCGTCATGACTCTGCGCGAAATAGCCGCCTCCAAGGTTACCTTTGATAACATCAAATCCCTGCCGGGTAGCTCCGAAGAGGTGAGGAAGCGGGAAGAAAAAGCCGCAGATACCGATACCGAGTAATCGTCAGAAAGTACCTATAGTTAAATCACCATGAGCAACGACTATTACGATATCCTCTCCGTCAGCAAAAGCTCTTCGGCCGCCGAAATCAAGAAGGCCTACCGCAAACTGGCGATGAAATATCATCCGGACCGCAATCCCGATGACAAAGAGGCCGAAGAAAACTTCAAGTCATGCACCGAGGCTTACGAGGTGCTGAGCGATGAAAATAAACGTAAGATCTACGATACCTACGGTCACGATGGCCTGAAAAACAGCGGCTATCGCGGCCCGGGGAGCGCCGAGGATATCTTCTCCAGTTTCGGTGATATCTTTGGCGATATCTTCGGCTTTGGGTCGGGTCGTTCAGCGGCGCGGCGCGATGGGCCGGTTCCCGGCAACGATTTGCGTTACGACGTTGAGATCTCCTTCATGGAGGCGATTCAAGGCGTCTCCAAGGAGGTGCAGCTGACCAGACGCGACACCTGTTGGACCTGCGAGGGCTCAGGCAGTCGACCGGGGTATCAGAAGAAGACCTGTACGACCTGCAACGGACGTGGTCAGGTGGTCCGCTCCCAGGGATTCTTTCAGATGAGTTCGACCTGTCCGCAATGTCACGGCGAGGGCGCCATCGTCAGCCATCCCTGCACCGACTGCAATGGCTCCGGACTGGTGGAAAAAACCAAGAAGGTGGCCCTAAAAATCCCTGCCGGCGTTGATAGCGGGGCGCGCATGAGACTGCGCGGCGAGGGTGAAGGTGGCCGTCGTGGCGGTTCTTCCGGCGATCTCTACGTGGTTGTGCATGTACGTGAGCACGATTTCTTCAAGCGCGAGGGAGACACCATTTACTGCCGTTATCCCCTTTCCATGGCCAAGGCTGCCCTGGGAACGGAGGTGGAGATTCCCACCGTTCACGGCAAAAAGGATTTGGAGATTCCTGCCGGGAGTCAGTCCGGGCAATTGTTTACCCTGCGCAACGAGGGGGTTCCCAGCCTGCGTGGCCGGGGCCGCGGCGATATGATCGTCGAGTTGCAGGTGTTGACGCCGACCAACCTCTGCGAGGAGCAGAAAAAAGTGTTGCGGGAGTTTGACACCTTGTGCCAGAAGCACGGGCAGCATCAGGAGGAGGAGGGGTTCTTCAAACGGCTCTTCAATGAGGTCCTCGGGAAAAATTAAGAGGAGATGAGGATCACCATGGCAGCGTACCAAGAAGCGAAATTGACCCATTTTGACGGTGCCGGTCATGCCCGAATGGTTGATGTCGGCGCAAAGGACGAGACCGAGCGAGTGGCCACCGCCGCTGGCAGGATCACCATGTCGCCGCAGGCCTTCGCCTTCGTTAAGAGCGGCTCGATGGCCAAGGGCGATGTTCTTGGTATTGCCAGGGTGGCGGGGATCATGGCGGCGAAAAAGGTTGATCAACTGATTCCGCTCACCCATCCGCTGTTGATCACCAAGGTGGTTGTCGATTTTACGCTCTGTGAGAAGTCGGCTGCCGTTGATATCGTCGCCACGGTTGGCATTTATGGCAAAACGGGAGTGGAAATGGAGGCCCTGACGGCAGTCTCGGTCGCCGCTCTCACCATTTACGACATGTGCAAAGCAGTGGATAAGGGAATGGTCATCGGTGACATTCGCCTCGTCAAGAAGAGTGGCGGCAAGAGCGGCACCTATGTTCGAGAAGGATCCACTCCGCTTGGAGTTGGTTGATTTTATTTTTCAGAAGAAGGAGGTTGGCCGTGGAGAAAGAGCAATTGGAACAATTTCGGACGCAGCTCCTGCAAAAAAAGCAGGAGATCATGAGCGATGCCGGCAAAACCATGACGGAAATGACCGATCAGACGACCAACGTCCCCGATCCTAACGACCGGGCTACCCTGGAATCCGGGCGAAGTTTCGAATTGCGCATCCGCGACCGGGAGCGAAGGTTACTGAGCAAAATCGACGAGGCCATTGGTCGTATCGATGAGGGCACCTACGGCATCTGCGAGGATTGTGGGGAAGAAATCGGCTTGAAGCGCTTGGAAGCGCGGCCGGTGACCACCTTGTGCATTGACTGCAAGACCATTCAGGAAACTCGGGAAAAATCCGTGGGGCTATAGAACCCCATGCCTGAGTTGCGCAAGGATCCTGTCCTTGGTCGGTGGATCATTATTTCCAAGGAAAGGAAAAAACGGCCCACCGATTTTCCCGTCGAGGTCACCAGCGGGGTCGGAGGCTTCTGTCCTCTCTGTCCCGGGCATGAAGCCTTTACCCCGCCTGAGGTGCTGGCCTTTTCTGAATTTGGCAGAACGGCCAACGACTCGAGCTGGCGCTTGCGTGTTGTTCCCAACAAGTTTCCGGCGTTGATCATCGAGGGCGATCTCTGCAAGGAAGGGTTGGGGTTATATGATCGCATGAACGGCATTGGCGCCCATGAAGTGATCATCGAGACCCCCAACCACAACCACAATTTCGCCGACTTCACCACCGCCGAGATGGCCCTGGTTTTTCGGGCCTACAAAGAGCGGATCATCGATCTTGAAAAGGACCAGCGTTTTCGGTACGTTATGGTTTTTAAAAACCATGGTCGCGCCGCTGGGGCCTCGCTGGAGC
>CAYSON010000348.1:0-4292 GCA_964432635.1 uncultured Desulfopila sp. | reverse complement strand
TATTCATCCACAGCTGCCCTTTAGTTACTACCTCGACTTGCTGCGGGGCATCAAGGAGGAGCGGCCCGAGGTGCATATTCAGGCCTTTACCTGCGTCGAGATCGCCCATCTCGCCGACCTGGCCGGCAAAAGCGTCCAGGAGACCCTGGGGCTTTTGCAGTAGGCTGGTCTGGGTTCGCTGCCCGGCGGTGGGGCCGAGGTGTTCAGCCCACGCATCCGCCAGATGACCTGCGAGAAGAAGATATCCGGTGAGGCGTGGCTGAGCGTCGCCAAGACTGCCCACCGCCTCGGATTGCACAGCAACGCCACCATGCTCTATGGCCATCTCGAGACCATTGAGGAGCGGCTTGATCATCTTGATGCCTTGCGCCGCGCCCAGGACGAAAGCGGCGGCTTTCTCGCCTTTATCCCCCTGGCCTTTCATCCGAAGAATACCGAGATGTCCCATCTTGCCGGACCGAGCGGCCTCGATGATCTCAAAAACATTGCCGTTGCCCGGCTCTTTCTCGATAACTTTCCCCACATTAAAGCCTATTGGGTGATGATCGGACCGCAGTTGGCGCAGTTGGCCCTGTCGTTCGGCGCCGACGACATGGACGGCACGGTCAAGGAAGAGGTGATCACCCATATGGCCGGGGCCCAGACTGCCCAGGCCATGGGCAGCAACACCCTGGTGCGGCTGATCAAGGAGGCGGGACGGACGCCGATCGAGCGCGACACCCTCTATAACGTCATCACCGTCCATTCCTGAAAATTCTTGCGGGCGGCAAAATATGGAAATGAAGCGGATCAAGGATAAGATTGTCGCCGGTGAGCGCATTACTGACGAGGAGTATCGTCTCCTCGCCGAGGAAGCCTCTCTGCTTGAACTCGGCATGCTCGCCGACTGCGTGCGGCGGCGCAAGCACCCAAGCGGCATCGTCACCTACGTCATCGACCGCAATATCAATTACACCGATATCTGCGTTTCCGCATGCCGCTTCTGTGCCTTTTTCAAAAAGCCCGGCGAGGGCAGCGGCTACCTCCTCAGTTTTTCGCAGCTGGCCGAAAAGATTGCCGAAACCAAGGCATTGGGCGGCACCCAGATCCTCTTGCAGGGTGGGTTGCATCCCGACCTGTCCCTTGCCTACTACGAGGAGATGGTTCGCTCTATCAAAGGTTTGGGGATTCATCTGCACGGCTTTTCACCGCCGGAGATCTGGCATTTCGCCGCCATCTCGGGAAAAACCATGCCCGAGGTGCTGGCCGCGCTCATTGCTGCCGGGCTTGACTCCATTCCCGGCGGCGGCGCCGAAATCCTCAGTGACCGGGTGCGGCAAGCCATTGCCCCGCGCAAGTGCAGCGCCGATCAGTGGTTGGCGGTGATGGAGGAGGCCCATCGTCAGGGTCTGCGGACCACTGCCACCATGATGTTTGGCCATGTCGAAACCGGTGAGGAGCGGCTCGAACACCTGCGCCGCTTACGCCTGCTGCAGGACCGCAGCGGCGGCTTTACCGCCTTTATCCCCTGGCCCTTTCAGCCGGGTAATTCCGATCTTGGCGAGACCATGAAGACAAGTGCCGCTTTGTATCTGCGTATGCTCGCCCTGTCGCGCATCTATCTCGACAACTTCGACAATGTCCAGGCCTCCTGGGTCACTCAAGGGGCCAAGGTGGCCCAGCTGTCCCTGTCTTTTGGCGCCAACGATTTCGGCAGCACGATGATCGAGGAGAATGTGGTCGCCGCCGCCGGTGTCAGTTTCCGCTTGTCCGAGGAAGAGATCCGTCGCCTCATAAGTGAGGCTGGATTTACACCGCGGCAGCGGCTGATGGACTATTCCCTGCCGGCGTAGTTTGGCCTTGTGCCGAGCAATGCGCATCTGTGACGAAGCTATGCAGCAACCCTTCCCCGAATCCATAACCACCGTCTCCGCTCCCTGGGTGCTGCCGATAACCAGCCCGACCCTGGCCGAAGGGGCGGTGGCCATGGCAGAGGGCAAAATCCTCGCGGTGGGCAAGCGCCGCGACATCCTGAGGCGCTATCCACATAGCCGGGAGCAACGCTGCAGGTCCTTGCTCATGCCCGGTCTGGTCAACGGACACTGTCATCTCGAACTGTCCTATCTTTGTGATAGTCTGTCGCCGCCGGCCGGAGCCCCTCTCACCGTATGGATCGAACAACTTTTGGCACGTCGCCGGGAACGGGGAGGTAGCCGGACGGAAATGGTATCCGCTGCCATCAGCGCCTTGCAGGAACAGGGGGAGGCCGGCACCGTACTCGTTGCCGACATAGGCAATGAAAGTTTTTTAGAACTGCAGCAAGGTGGGGAGAAACGGCCGGAGGTGCTGGCCATGCTTGAGCTGTTGGCCCCGAGTCAAGCTGCAGCCGCTGTAGCCCTGAAAAGGCTGGCGGAGCTTTCCGACAGCCAGGTGGCGGCGGCACACGCCCCGTATTCGACCACCGCCGAGGTGCTGATGGCGGTTAAGCAGCGCTGCCGCAGACTAAGTCAGATCTTTTCCGTGCACTGCGCCGAGAGTTCCGCGGAAATTGAGTTCGTGCGCAGCGGCGAAGGCGCCTTTGCCCGCTTTTTGCGGGAGCGGGGTGGTGAGGAGGAGGCCTTTTCTTTTGCTACCCAAGGCTTTTCCGGCAGCGTCACCTATTTTCAGTCTCTTGGTCTGCTTGACTCTGCCACGCTATTGGTCCATGGGGTGCACCTCTCCGAGGAAGAGCTCCGCGTGGTGGCGGAGCATGGCAGCCATGTATGTCTCTGCCCCGGCAGCAACCGCTTTCTTGCGGTGGGGCGGGCGCCGCTTCCGGAGATGTTGGCCGCCGGCATTCTGCCTGCCCTGGGCACTGATTCCCGGGCCTCCAACCCCAGCCTTGACCTATGGAGGGAAATGCGGCTGCTGGCTGACGATCATCCCCGGGTTGAACCGCAGGTGATCCTGGCCATGGCCACCCTGGGTGGTGCCAAAGCTCTGCAACGTGAGGCTGACTACGGCAGTCTGACACCGGGACGCCGCTCCCTGATCCTTGAGGTTGACTCGGTCGAGTTGAAAGACTGTCGCAATGTCGAGGCAGTTCATGTGGAGTTGGTCAATGGCGGGCGGGCGGAGCTGATCCGCGTCGTTGGCGGGGAATCGAAAAACGCGGCAACAACATTGATAAGCTAGGTGGCTATGGATAAAGACAATGAGCGTCAGGTGGTTATCGGCATGGTCAAGTATCTCAATACTGCGCCGATCCATGAAAAATGGAAGGAAACCGTGCACCGTGAGCGGTGGACCATGGTTGAGGCGGCACCGGCGACGCTCAACCGCATGCTCAGTGATGGCCGTATCGATCTTGGATTTGTCTCCAGCTTTGAATATGCTGTAAACCCTGAGCACTACCAGATCATGGCGGGGTTATCGATCAGCGCCAACGGGCCGGTGGGTTCGGTATTTCTCTTCTCCCATGTGCCGCTCGAGCAGCTTGACGGTGCCTCGGTACTGCTCACCTCGCAGTCGCAGACCTCGGTCAGTCTGGTCAAGATCATCCTCGAAGATTTCCACAAGGTTTTTCCGAAATTTACCGAGGGCGATGTCTTAGCACCAAGCGACGACTATAAGGCCGTGCTGGCTATCGGCGATGACGCCCTGCGCCTGGGCGATTCCTCAACCTATCTCTACCAATTCGATCTTGGCGATATCTGGAAGCGTCATACCGGCTTACCCTTTGTCTTCGCGGTGTGCGCAGTGCGCAGCGACTTTGCCGCCGCCTATCCGGATCAGCTCTCCCTTATTCATAGCGAGCTGTTGCGCTGCCGCGATGAAGGTAAGGCTGACCTTGCGGCGGTCTGCCGAATCTCCGCCTTGCGCATTCCCATGTCCGAAAAAAAATGTTACCAATATCTGACTGCCATCGAATACGACCTTGGCGCCAAGAAACGCACCGCCTTGGAACGCTTTTTCACTGCCTTGATACGTCGTGGCGAAGCCTCACCGCAGGCCTTGCCCTTGAAGATCCTCACTCATCCCCGCCAGGAAAACTGACGCCGAGGCGATGATGCGGCCACCCCTGGAGTCACCATGAAAGCCACCTCACCTCCGAACAAACTACTCTTTGCCATGACCGGGGCAAGTGGCATGCTCTTTGTCGTCTCCTTTCTCGAAATGATTATCGGACGCGACCTTGTCGTTCATGGCATCTGTTCCGCATCCGGACGCGATGTTCTGTCCAGGGAACAAGGTCTCACCCCGGAACAATTGCCCACGGTGGAGCGTTGGTTTGATCCCCTCGATCTGGCCGCGCCGCCCGCTTCCGGATCAAG
>CAYSON010000347.1:0-4299 GCA_964432635.1 uncultured Desulfopila sp. | reverse complement strand
AAACTCGCTCTTGGCCTTGGTTGCCGCCTTGGCCTTCTCGGCCATGGCGTTGGCTCGGCGGATGGCTTCCTCGAGCTTGTGTTTGACGCCGACCAGCTGGGCGTTGGTCTCCTCGACTTTGGCCTTGGCCTGGCGCAGCTTCTTCTGGGTTTTTTTGTAGATGAGGATCTGCGATACCAGACTGGAGAAGATCTCCAGGGGACGCACCGTCTCGGCCGAAGGCTTTCGCCCCGACTTGCTGGTGTCGACCGAGATGATGCCGAGAAAGTCGCCGCGGCGGTCGATCATCTTGACGAAGAGGTTATCCTCGGGATGCCAGGCGTCTTCTTCCGCCGGTGGTTCGCCCTCACCGAACACCGAGTTCTGACACTGCAGCAGGTGTTTTTGACGGTGCGGAATGTAGTAGCATGATTGCCCGACCCGGGCGGCTTCGTCGAGGGCGTGACCGAAGGTGTCCCGGGAAAGCTCGACGCGGCGCAGGGTGTCGATGGCCTGCTCGTCGATGCCGGCATAGCCGATGATGTCGCGGTAAGGTCGCTCATCCTTGAAGATGGAAATGACCACCCGTTGGAAGTCGGAGTTTTCGACGATGGCCTTGGCAATGCCGTTGTAGATGGCCTGCTCGTTTTTCATAGTGATCATCGAGGCCGCAGCGAGACTGAGTTGCTCGGTCTGGCGCGACAAGAGCTGCAGCTGCACTTCACTCTGTTGCAGGGCCTCCTGAGAACGCTTGCGATCGATGGCCAGGGCGATCTGATCGGAGACCGACAGCATCACCTCGATGTCGTTACGGTCATATTGCTTATGGTTGTGGTAATTCTGCACGGTCATGACACCGATAACCTCACCCTTGATCTTCAGCGGCACGCCGACCCAGACCGCCGCCATCACCCCGTGGTGGGTGTTGTCCGGACTTCGCTCAAGTCTCTCCAGCAGCTGCTCCTTGGTGACCAAGAGAGGCTGGCCGGTGCGCACCACCTCGGCGGTGAGTGAATTGGGCTTGCCCGTGGCGTTGTGGATTGGGGCTCGCACCGCGACGGTCTCGTCGACCGAGTAGGGAAAGGTGATGATGTCGGTGTCGCCGTGGTAAAGAGCAATATAGAAGTTGCCGGCGTCGAGGATGCGTCCCAGGGAGGCGTGGATCTGCCGGAAGAGGTCGGGCAGAGAGGGAGCGGTGTTGGCGGCGTTGGAAATGGCAAAGAGGGTGAGGTTGATGTTCTCGCTTTTGCTCCGCGCCTCCTCGGCGCGTTTGCGGTCAATGGCCATGGCCACCTGAGCGGAGACGACGTTGAGGATTTCGATCTCCCGCTCGGTATAAAGGTCGCGTCTTCTGTAGCTCTGGGTGACCATGGCGCCGATGATGTTGCCGTCGACCTTGAGCGGCACCCCGACCCATATCAGCGGAGGTTTGCCGAGCATCCTGCCCGAGGCCGCCCGGGTGGCGAGCGCTTCTTCGTCGAAGACTACCGTCTCGCTGCGCTGCAGAACAACGTTGGTCAGGGAGTTGGTGTCGAGGGCCACCTCGACGATGCCGGTGAAGTCATCGTATTCGTCGACATAGTAGGGGAAATGGATGAGTTTGGCATCGCGGTCGGCCAGGGCAATAAAGAAGTTGGTGACGTCGAGAACCCGACCGAGGGAGAGATGGATGGCGCGGTACAGCTCAAGCAGATTGGTGGCGGTCATCACCGCGTTGCTGATTTCAAAAAGGGTCTTGGTCACCGCCTCGCTTTCCTGGCGGCGCAGTTCCTCACTCTTGCGGTCGATGGCCAGGGCCACCTGGTCGGAGATGGCGCTGAGGATCTCGGCATCCTTGGCTGAGTAGCGGTGCGGATCGTTGTAGCTCTGCACGACGATCGCCCCCATGACCTTCTTCTTCGAGCTCAGGGGGGTGCCGAGCCACAGTTCGCAGTGGGTGCCGATGATCGGCTGGCCGCTGCTCGCCACCTTAGCCTCGATATCCTCGCGGCTGAAGAGCCGGGTCTGGCCGCTGTTGATGACCCCGGCGAGCAGGGCGTCGGAGGAGCTGAAGTTGTTGTATTCGCCGGAGTGGTCGTCGTACTGGTCGACGAAATAGGGGAAGCGCACGCTGTCGCGCTGTTGGTCGTATAGGGCAATGGCAAAATTTTCGGTGTCGATGATTCGTCCGAGGATGGCGTGGATGGAGCGATAGAGGTCGTCGAGGTTCTCGGTGGTGTTGACCGCGTTGGCAATGCTGAACATGGCGCGGCTGACCGCATCGTTTTTTTCCTGCTCGAGCTGAAGCTGGCAGACGTCGTCGAGCAGGTGGTTGACTCTTTTGGTGAGGTGGCCGATCTCGTCATCGCCGCCGGGGCTGGCGCGACGGGTCAGGTCGCCGCTATCGCTTATGGTCTCGACTTCCCGGGCGAGGATAAAGAGGCGGCGCAGTACCAGGCGATGAAAAAGAACAATGAGGGCGGCGGCGACCAAACCGGCGAACAGCATGAGGGCGAGGATCATTTGGCGCCACATATCGTAACCGTGGCGGAACATGGTGCGGTCGAGGGTCACCTCGAGGCGTAAGGCCGGCTTGCCGGCGATGTCGTTAAGGATGGTGGAGGCAACCCGGTGCTGGTCGCCGAGGACCCTTGAGACTATCTTGTCGCCGGCAATGTCGGCACCCGGGCTGGTGCCGGAAGCGCCGCCTGCGACCGCCGTCAGCGAGACTTGCAACTGGGTGGCGGTGCTGATGCGTTTGCTCTCGCCGTCACCGAGATACCGTCCGGTGACAAAGGTGCCGCGTACTGGCCCTTCCCGTTTGCTGTTGAGAATCGGGGTGACGACAATCAGTGCCGGGGAGGCTGTAGTGAGGAGGATACCGGTGCGTATCGACGCTGTCCCGTCATATGCGAGCAGGGTCGGCAGCTCGCCGATGGAGGCGGCGGTGTTTTGCTCGGTGACGTCCGCCGAGGAGCCGTCGGTGTGATAGACGTGCTGATAGAGGACCTCTCCCTGGGGGTCGAAGAAGATCATGAAATTGAGGGACTGGTCGATGAATGTCTCTTCCACCAGGTTGTTGTCGATATAGCCGTGGTTGCGGTCGGCGACGAAGTCGTAGGTGTCGTCCCAGAATCCCCAGTCGGCACCGAAGGCCCTGAGCTTGTCGAGGCTGCCGGCGATTTCGTTGGCGGCCCGCTGCAACTGGACCTTGGCGTCTTGCTCCTCGAGGGTGGAAAAGCGGCTGAAGAGCAGGTGGCGCGAGGTCACGGCGAGGATGGCGACCAACAGCACGACGATGGTGCAGATGAGAATCGCCGTTTTGTTGAGGATGGAGAGGTTACGGTTGATAAAGCTCATGAGCTCCTGACCGGATCGATGTTTGCTCAAATGGCTGACATGGGCCACCCCGGGTGACGCCGCCACGGTTTGCCAGCTTTGAGTATATACCGAGTCGATGGCCGGATAAAGCAAGAACTGGTCTTTTCTTTGAGAGTTCCTCGGCCTGGACCTCGCCGAGATTGTGCGGCGTACGTTCGTTTAATTGCCGCCAAGGGCCTGGCGTACCTTGGTGGCCAGCTCGACTTTGGAGAAGGGCTTTTGGATAAAGTGCACTCCCGGGTCGAGCACTCCATGGTGGGCAATAACATTGGCGTCGTAACCGGACATAAACAGCAGGGCCATGTCCGGCCGCTCTTTGCTCAGCCGCTGGGCGAGTTCGCTGCCGTTCATCTCCGGCATGATGACGTCGGTGAGAAGGAGGTTTATGCTACCCCGGTGGCTTGCTGCCAGCTCCTCGGCCTCGGCGGGGCTGGACGCCGCCAGCACCGAATAACCGAGCCGTTCCAGTATCCTTTTGCCGATGGCGAGAATCGATGGCTCGTCTTCGACCACGAGAATCGTCTCCTGGCCCGGTGCCGCAGCCTGCTCCGTATCCTGTCGCGATGTAGCCACTTCTCCATGATGTCGAGGAAAAAAGAGGCGAAAGGTGCTGCCCCGGCCACATTCGCTGGAGACGTCGATATAGCCTCCGTTCTGTTTGACAATACCGTAGATGGTGGCCAGGCCGAGACCGGTGCCGCGGCCCACCTCCTTGGTGGTGAAAAAAGGTTCGAAGATGAATTGTCGAGTCTGCTGGTCCATGCCGCAGCCGTCGTCGCTCACCGAGAGCAGCACGTAGTCCCCAGGCTGCAGGCCCATGTGATCGGCGCAATAGTCGGCGTCGATCGAGGTGTTGGCGGTCTCGATTACCACGCGACCGGTCTCGGCAATGGCGTCGCTGGCGTGGATGGTCAGGTTGGCGAGAATCTGGTCGACCTGGGTGGGATCAAGGAGAACCGG
>CAYSON010000346.1:0-4301 GCA_964432635.1 uncultured Desulfopila sp. | reverse complement strand
AAAACCCCACTCTCGTTTTCTTTATCTGTATAACATGTCGGATCCCAGTTTTAACACTTTTGATAGAAAAAACAGGGATTATAACCACTAAAGTTTTTTGACAGTTGAGCATAATCTTGCCAAACCAAACCTATACCAATTTGGTAAGTGGCTCAATTTATGGGGCCTACTGTACTCGTTGACCCAGGAAGATACTGTTAGGCGTTTGCCACTATAATTGGAATTGCAACATCCCCCGGCAAAGCCGGGAGATCACCATGCTGGTTAGAAGGCTGAAGGCATTAATGTCGAGAAACCTTGAGCAGGAAACTTAAAGCGTCAGGGTAATTCCAAATTTCTCTACCTTAACCTCTGGTCTTGGCGATGGCCCTTTTGAAGCCCTCCGCTGAACGGGCGATAACTTCTTCGGAGACGCAGAAGGCGATGCGGAAGTACCCAGGTGTGCCGAAACCGACTCCGGGTACGGTGAGGATCTTTTCCTCCAAAAGGTGGGCGACAAAATCGACGTCGCTTTCGATCGGCGATTTTGGAAATATATAAAAAGCGCCCTTGGGTTCGGTGAAGCTGTAGCCTGCCTCGGTGAGAATGGCGCATAACAACTCCTTGCGCCGCGCGTAAATGGTGGTGTCGACGGTGGCATCCTGCAACTCAGCCACTGCGCGTTGCATCAGAGCCGGGGCGTTGATATAGCCGAGAATCCGGTTAGCCAAAGTCAAGGCATTGAGCAGCGCTGCCTTGTCTTCGATCTCAGGATGGACCGCCACATAGCCGATTCTTTCGCCCGGCAGCGACAAATCCTTTGAATAGGAAGAAACGACGATGCTGTTGCGATAGGCGGCAAAGATGCTCGGTACCTCATGGCCGTCGAAGACGATTTTGCGGTAGGGTTCGTCGGCGATGAGGTAAATAGTCGAGTCGAACCGATCACCGGCCAGCGTGAGCATTTCGCCCAGGGCCCAGAGGGCGTCGGCAGAGTAGATCTGGCCACTCGGATTGTTCGGCGAATTAATGAGGATGGCTTTTGTCTTGGGGGTGATGGCTGCCTCGATCGCCTGTAGGTCAAGGCTGAAATCGTCGCTGGTGGAAACAATGATGCTGATGCCATTATGGTTGTCGATGTAGTTGCGGTAATCGACAAAATAGGGGGCCAGGAGGACAACTTCCTCGTTGGGGTTGAGCAGGGCTTTGAGGGTGATGTTGAGGCCGCCGGCGGCCCCGCAGGTCATGAGCATGTCGCCGCCGTCGACAGTCACCTGCTGTTCAATTGACATACGCTTGGCAATTGCCTCGCGTACCCAGGGATAGCCGCCGTTCGGCATATAGCCGTGCACCCCGGGCCTGGTGTCGTTGACCAGCTCCCGCATGATCTCGTCGAATTGCGGGGGGGGCGGCACATCGGGGTTGCCGAGGCTGAAGTCGCAGACGTTGTTGGCGCCGTAAGTCGCCTTCATGCTCGCCCCTTTCTCAAACATTTTGCGGATCCAGGAAGATGAGGTCGCAAAATGCACCATCTTTTCGGATATGGCCATGGTCGTTCTCCTTTCGCTGCAATATCGGAACACTCGCCACAGACCTGCCGAAGCTTGTCGGGGGCAAAAACCCGCAATCCGCCACCGGGGCGGATCTCGATGTCAACTAAGTCTTGTGGAATAAGCCTTATTTGTCCCCGAGTTGTCAAGCAAGGAATAGAGGCGCGAGAGGAATTGGCCGAGAGAGGGGCGATGGCCGGAATTGTCTCCGGCAACAACCAAGACGCCGCGGCTGGCTTGCGGCCTCGGCGCTGGCTAGGGATAGGGGAGTCGTCCTTTAGGGAGCGATGATTATGCGGGCATCGACGGCGAGCAGGCGGGAGAGGCTGCCTTTGACCGGATTGAGATCGATCTCGGCTATTTGTGGAAAGTCGCTGACCAGGCAACCGAGGCGCACCAGAAAATCTACAAGGTGTTCGACATTCATGGCGGGACCGCCGCGCACCCCGTCGAGCAGGGTGCGGCCGCGGATGCCATCGATCATTCGTCGTGCTTCGTTGGGGTTTAAAGGGGCGAGGGCAAAGCGGACATCCTTGAGCACTTCGGTGTGGATGCCGCCGAGGCCAAACATCAGCAGATGGCCGAATTCGCCTTCCCGACTTACTCCGAGAATGACTTCGAGGCCGTCGACCATCGGCTGCAGCAGCACCCCCCTGGCGGTGGGGATGGCCATGAGTTGTTCCCAGGTGGTTTCCGCCTCGCTTTCGCTGGCGATATTGAGGCGGACGCCGCCGACATCGGTTTTGTGGAGTGGGCCGATGACCTTCATGGCCAGGGGATAGCCAAGGCGCCGGCAGCCGGCGACGAGGTCCTCCCGGGTGGTGATGGCCAGTTCCTCAGGCAAAGTGAAGCCGGCGGCACTGAGGACCAAGCGTACCATGGTCGGCTCGAGAATCCCGGTCTTGCCCTGGAGCAGGGCACCAATCGCAGATCGATCGTAGGTCGGTGGTGGGGGATTATGACTCGGCTGGCGGTGGTTCTTATCGATCAGGGTGGCCACAGCCCCCAGGGCTAGGCCCAAGGCGACCTCGTCGGGAAAAAAAACCTTGCCGGCGGCGGTAAAGGCGGTGATTTTTTCCCGGCACGAGGTGAGGGAACTCAGTACCGGAAAAATCGGCAAGGGGCTTTTGTCCATGGCCCGGGCGATGGCGCAATAGATGGCGCCGTTGTCGGAGAGGCCGGAGTCGCCGGTGAGCACCGCCACGCCGTCGAGGCGATCCTTCTCCAGGTCGCCGAGCACCTCGAGAATGGCCTTGATCTGAGCGGCGGTGCGTGAAGGCAGGGCATCGATGGGGTTGGTGAGCGAGCTTTCCGGGGGAAGGATTGCGGCGAGGGCCAGTTGAGTAGCCTCACTCAACGCCGGTACTTCCAGGCCGCAGCGGGCCAGTTGGTCGGCGAGCATGACTCCAGGCCCGCCGGCATCGGTGACGATGGCCAACCGCTTGCCGCGCATTCTGCCCCGTGCCGCCCGCAGCACGCAGGCGACATCGATGAGGTCGCCGCGCCCGGCCACCCGCAGGATTCCTGCCTTGTCGAACAATGCCTCGACGGCGGTGTCGCTGGTGGCCATGGCCCCGGTATGACTCGCAGCAGCCCGTGCTCCGGCGGCGGTGGTGCCCGCTTTGATACCGGCGATGCCGCAGCCTTTTAGAGCCAGACTTTGCGCGTGCCGCAGCAGCAGCTGCAGTTTTTTCACCGCCTCCAAGTAGAGGAGGAGAATGCGGGCGCAGTCCTGGTCGTAGTTGTCGTCGTAGAGTGCCAGGAGGTCCTCGACCCCTAGTTGCACCGAGTTGCCGAGATTGATGACCGTACCGAAGGAAAGGCCTCGGGGGTCGGCGCTTTCCATGAGGTAGTCGACGGTTGCCCCGGAGCCGCTGATGAAATCGATGGCACCGCCCGGACGTTGTGGCACTATGCCGGCGAACTTGCCCTTATAGGAAGTGGTGAGAAAGCCCGAACAGTTCGGGCCGATCAGGGCCATACCGGCTTTGTCGGCCACCCGGCGCATCTCTTCCTCGACCTTCTTGCCGGCCTCATCCTTCTCTCCGAACCCGGAGGTCAGGACAATGGTGGCGCCCACACCGCTCTCCGCCAGCTCGATCACCGTCGCTAGTACCAGAGGTGAGGGGATGGCGATAATTGCCAGGTCGGGAACGCTGGGCAGGGCGGCAAGCGAACCATAGGCGGGAACGGAGAGAATCTCGGCCGCCTTGGGGTTGACCGGCCACAGCCGTCCACCATAGCCATGTTCGCGGATGCTCTTGAACACACGGCCGCCTGGCTTGAGCGGGTCGCTGGAGGCGCCGACCACGGCGATGCTCTGCGGGTGGAAGAGGCATTGGTAGATTCTCTGCGACGGCAATCCTGTTGGCGGAGTGTTCATCGATGGTTGGGTGTTCATAATGTCGTCCTCTGCTTCCTATCGCTCGCCAAGTTTCCGTCCGGCCGCCAAGGCCCGGTAGTTGCCTGCCCAGGCGGCGGGTGGTGTTACCTCTTTCAGAGCATGCAGCCAAACGCCCTCGGGGATGGCAGCGAAGGGAGCGATGGTGCTGAGCATGCCCATCATCACCACGTTGGCGATACGGCCTGTCGCGTCGCCCAAGGCCAAGGCCTCGGCAAGCACATCAACCTCGATCAGCCGGTAGTCCTTGACCAGCGTGCGAATACTCTCAAGACTCGGGTAGTCTTCCTCTTTCATTCCCTGCGGCACCATGACGGTACGGGCGGCGATGATGGTGCCGCCGGGGCGCAACAGGTCGAGAAAGCCGGGGC
>CAYSON010000345.1:0-4308 GCA_964432635.1 uncultured Desulfopila sp. | reverse complement strand
CGGTCTTGATCTGGTCGGCGTCGGAGACTACGCCCCAGATGCCGCCAAAGAGCGAATTGGTCTGCAGGGGATCGACCTCCTTGGGCACGGTCTTCGGGGTGGTGCAGCAGAAATGGTTGTTACCGATCTTGAGGTGATCGCCCTTTTCTTCGATCACCGTCTCGCTGTTGATCACCTGTTTGCGGAGCGGTTTGTTCTCGTCGTAACTGGCCATATTCTCCTGCGGGTATTCCTGGGGATAGTCGTTGAACAACCGCCGCTGCCATTCCAAGAAATCCTCTGCCGTCATATGGCGAGGATGGCGCATGGCCGCCTTGAGGGTCTCGGTGATCTGACGTCTGATGTCCTGGAGTGGCGCCAGTTTGTTGTCGTCGCCCAGTTCCTCGACCTTCGGCAGTCCCGGGGCCTCGGGGATCTTGGCGGCAACGATCAGCCGAAACCTTCGCACCGGGATATTACTGCAGGCGGGAATGCCGTTTTTGCCTTCGAGGAAGAAATCGACCACCGCCTGGGTGTTGCTGCTCACCAAGGGATTTTCGCGAATCGATTCTTCCCGGTACATGCGCAGGATCGGCTCGATATGGGAGTCGGCATGAAAGAGCAGCTGAATGATGCTGCCCTTGGGCATCCCCGTCCGGAACAAGCCCTCCAGGGCGGTGATGGTCTTTCCTCCGGCGTAGACCACCGGCGAGCACTCCCAGAGCATGCCGATGGTATTGTCCTGGTTGACAAAGAGCCTGGTCCTTCGGTCGTAGGCCAGGCAGTTGAGGAAGGCGGAGAAGGGATGGCGGTCGGTCATCCGCCGCAGGTCGCTTCTTCGTAGCAGGGGATTGTCGCCAAAGACCATCCGCGATAAGAAGTTCATGATCATCGTGGTCGCTTCTCCTTCTGCTCGGTGAGCAGCCACTTGCCGTTTTCCACCTGGAGATAGACATAGCGGGTCATGAACAGCTCGCCGCCTTCCCCTTCGTAGGGAAGCATCAGCACCCGCAGGATCTTCGGGGGGCGCAGCAGGGGTTTTTCCGGCTCTTCCAGGAGATCGGCGAGGATCCGGTAGCGGGTGTCGTATGGGGGCATGGTGGATAGTGCGGTGGTTGGCGCTGGCGCTCCTTTGGGGCAATCGGGGCAGGTCTCGGCACTGCCTGGAGTCGCCTCCGGGTATCTCGCCTCAAGATACGCCGATGGTGTATCGAGGCATTTGCCGTCCTCGGCCGGCGCCTTGCACTTGAAGTGTTCCTCGTAGGGGTTGAGGATCGGGCCGCAGCCGGCAAGGACGATGGTGGAGAGGAAGAGAAGGGGAGCGATTAGGATTTTGGAATCATGCACGGGCAATCTCCGCAAAAAGAACGAGGACGATGGTGGTCTCTATATTCTTTTTCCGGAGGGGGGACCTGGGGAGGGTCAGGTCAGGCTTGTGTGCACGTCCAGGGTGTCAGAAATCTGCTAACTCGGATACGAGTATCATAGCGAATCTGTAGCAATGATTTGACTTTGCACCTCATGTTCGTCTACTTTGGGGAGGTTCTGCCGCTTGGTAGCGGCTCTGGTTACCTTCTTCATTGCCGACTGAGGCAGAGTGGAGCGCAACATTTGATAAGCATCAATAGGGTGTCATGGGTGGCAAGATGATCAAAACATTCGGGAAGAAGAGACGGGTGCCCAGTTCTTCGGCATCATCATTGTCGAATGAAGAACTGCTCAATGATATCCAGGCACTGATTCTAGAGGCGCGGTCGGCTGTGGCTACCACTATCAATGTCGGCCTGTCCTTGATGTATTGGCGGGTGGGCAAGCGCATTCAGCAGGAAATCCTGCAAGGTGAGCGGGCGGAATACGGCAAAGAGATTTTGCCGGCACTGTCTGCAAAATTGATCAGGGATTATGGTCGGGGCTGGAGTGAGCGAAATCTTGCCTATATGGTACGTTTTGCAGAAGTTTTTTCCGATCCCGGAATTTTGCAGACACTGTGTGCAAAATTGAGCTGGACACATTTCAAGACCATCGTCTATATCGACGATCCGCTGAAGCGAGATTTTTACGCCGAGATGTGTCGGATAGAGAACTGGAGCACTCGTACCCTACAGAAGAAAATTGAATCCATGTTCTATGAGCGGACAGCTCTTTCCCGTAAGCCAGAAGAGTTGGCGCGGGCGGAACTGGATGCTGTCCGTAAGCAAGATCTCATGACGCCGGACTTGGTATTCCGTGATCCCTATGTTCTCGATTTTCTAGGACTAAAAGACAGCTATAGCGAAAAAGAACTTGAATCCGCTATCCTCCGAGAGATTGAGTCTTTTTTACTGGAGTTGGGTGCTGGATTTTCCTTTATCGCCCGGCAGAAACGGGTGACGGTGGACGGTGAGGATTTTTACCTTGATTTGCTGTTTTTTCACCGTGATTTAAAGCGACTGGTTGCCATTGAGCTGAAGCTTGGTAGATTTCGTCCAGATCATTTTGGTCAGATGGCTTTATATCTACGTTGGCTCGATAAATACGAGCGTAAACCCGGCGAGGGATCGCCATTGGGAATAATCCTCTGTTCCGGCAAAGACGACGAGCGTGTCGAACTTCTCGAACTCGGGCAAGTCGGCATTCATGTGGCCGAGTATCTCACCGAATTGCCGCCCAAAGAGGTGTTGCAGCGAAAACTCCACGCCGCCATCGAGCAATCGCGTTTCCGTCTGGAGAACCGGGAAGATGATTGATGCAGTTGTTGCAGATCATGAATCTGGCTGGAGTGCTGCTGTTCGCCAAGCAACCGGAATGGATCGTGCCGCAGTTCGTGGTCATAGCGATCCGCTATCGGCGTGGTAACAGGTCAAATCGCTGGTTTATCCGGTCATCTGGACCCAATAAATGACCTGTTAATTCAACTGTGAATCGAGACTTCGGCAGGCAATGCAGCACTTGGCCGAGCGGCTTGAAGTGAGTGAGGCGACGGGAATGGTTGAAAAGGTCGTCGATATATTCGACGAATTCGACGTGAGAGAGGGAAAACCTATTGTTTTCAAATTGTTGATTCTGTCGAAAATAATCGATAAACGTCGAATTAACGTCAAATAAGCTAGTCGGATCCGGCTGGCATTGATAGCCACGCAATGCAGAAGGGGCTTACCGCAGGAGGTGATCAACGCTGAGCTTTGGGAGTTCTTGTTTGCTTGAGAGCCAAGAATGTTATGAGACTTCGGCACAGAGGGGGGAAAAGTTCTGCGAATTTCCCATGCCTACGTATACTACTCACCGTTGACAATAGTCCTCAGGATCCCCGATGGTTTGAAGGTGACAACGCGCCTTGAGTCGAGGATCAGTTCATCGCCTGTCTGGGGGTTGCGGCCGCGACGGGAACTCTTGTCTCGCACGTTAAACTTCCCGAAACCGCTGAGCAGAAGATCCGAACCGCTGATGAGAGAGCTTTTGGACAACCGTAGAAATGCCTCGACTGCCTCAACCGCCTGCTGCTTTGTCATGCTTTCGTGACGTTCATAAACTTTCTGGGCAAGATCGGCTTTGGTCAGTGTCATGGCGGCTCTCTACAAGGTTTTCGTCCATTGGGGAAATAGCGACTCGATAGAGACCATATAGGGTATTTGAAAAAAAGAATAAAGAAAAATATGCAGATAAGGGTGTTCTTCCCGGCCTGGAAGGGGGATGGTGGATACGGATGGAGGGGAGGGTTTGTAGTCTTCTCAATATCATCCGTTTGACGATCTCAACAATAGATGTGTCAATACCCCAACTCACCTTTTCCGAAAGGTTTCGGTCTCTTTCTCCTTGATCTCCAAATCCTTTCCCTCGGAAACCACCACGGTAATCTTCTTGGTCGCCCCGACCTCGATCACCGGTGTCGCCTGCTTGGCAAGATCGAGATAGAAATCACGAAGGCTGTTCGACCCTTCGGCCAAGCCGCCGCCGAGGCTGTATTTGGCGATCTGTCCGGAATCGATGGAGGTGGTGGTGCCCAAGGGGGAGACCGATTGGGTGGTGGCGGTGGTCTTCAACATATCGCCAAGACCGCCGAAAAAGCCGGCGATGACCGTTCTGGCGGTGGCGGCGCCCATCCGCGAGACCACCCGGCCGGAAAGGCCGACCTTGGAGTCGGAGTCGGTGACAAAGCCCTTGACCGGGGTGTCGATGATCGCCTTGCCTTCGTTGCTGAGGCAGGAGAGCGATACCAGACGAACATTGGCCCGCTCCTTGTCGAGACGGCCAACCGCCTCGGCGATGATAAAGCAGCCAGCCAGATCGGCCTTGACGTCATTGGGCAGAACGGCTGGAGTCTGAATCCTCAGCAGCAAGGGCTCGGGATTA
>CAYSON010000344.1:0-4310 GCA_964432635.1 uncultured Desulfopila sp. | reverse complement strand
CGTACTGGGTGTAGTCCTGTTCGCCGGCGGAGGTGTTGCGGCTGGTGATATAGGGGACATTCTCACCCACGGAGATCTCTGCCTTCTTGTTGTCGGTGGTGAGAATCTGCGGGGTGGAGATGATATTGATATCCGCGTCTGCTTTATAGGCGCGAATAATCGCGGCGATATCGGGAAATGTGACGCCGCCGATGGTGATCCCCTGCTTCAACACCCCGAGAGAGAGGCCTGGGGGTAAGGTGCCCGTACGGGTAAGGGCGGCGATCTGATCATAACCGGTACCCCCGGAATAGCCACCGACCACCGCACCCTCGCCGCTGGAAAAGGTGCCGCCAGCCATCCATTGCACCCCGACGTCGAAGCTCTTTTCGGTGTCCACCTCGAGAATGAGCGCCTCCAGGTAAACCATGCGCCGGGGAATGTCGAGTTTCTTAATCACCTGTTCAAGCACCACGTAGTCATCTTTGTCGGCGGTGATCACCAGGGAGTTGGTCTCCGCGTCGGGCTGAATGCGCACCTCCCCGGAAAGCACCCGGGCCTTGACCTTGCCACTCCCCTCGGCGGCGCCGCCCTCCTCAGGCAGGGCATTAAGCACCTTGGCCAGTTCGACGGATGTGGCGTTCTGCAGGTAGTAGACATGGATATTGCCCTCATTTTTTGCCATTTCGGCATCAAGGGTGGCTATCAGCTCGCGGATGCGAACCAGATCACCACTCTCCGCCAGCACCACCAGGGCATTGATGCGCTCGTAGGGCACCACCCGGATGCTGCTACCGCCTCGCCCCTCATCGGCTTTTTTCGCCGCCGACTCCCGACCGTAGATGGCGGCAAAGACCTTGCCGAGGGCCTCCGCGGAGCCGTTTTTGAGTGGTATCACCGCCACTTCCTCGCGGCGCATGGGGATATCAAGGGCTCCAATAATGCCGAGCAGCTTTTTGAGGTTGGACCTGGTCTCGGTGACGATCAGCTTCCCCGAGGGATCGTGGGCGATGACCACTGAGCTTTGGGCGACCAGAGGAGCGAGGAGCTTTTTCATCTCCTCTGGGGAGGTATGTTTGAGTGCCACCAATTGGGTGACGATGCGATCCCCGGGTCGGCTCGCCTGACCATCCCCGAGCATCTCCACCTGCTGCGAACGGGCCCGTGCCGCCGGCAGGATCTTGACCACCGCATCGCCCTCGACCATGGTGAAGCCATAAACCTCGAGCACCGATTCGAAGACCCGATAGGCCTCCTCCGGGGTTACCTTGGTCGGGGAGACAATGGTGACGTTACCCTGCACCGCCTTGTCGACGACGAAGTTGTTGCCGGTCACCTCGCTGATGTATTTAATCAACAGGTGGATATCGACATTGTCGAAATCGATGGCGATCAACCGCTGGCGCGAGGCCTGCCCATCCTTGCTGAGCATCGCCGCCGTCAACGGGCGGGGCAGTTCCTCGGCAATGGCCGGCACCCACGTTGCTGCGGCCAGAAACACCGCCGCTCCCCCTATGCACCCACACAACAACCTTTTCATATAACCATCTCTATAACCTGATTGACGAACTGCTTATTGAGCCCCCGCCGCTTGCGGAGCGCGCTGCAGACGAAAACTGCGCCGCACCTTGTCCTCGCCGCTTCCTGGTTGTTTCACCACCGGCAATGCCTCCGTCTCCGCCGGGGTCGGCAACGCGACCGCGGTATCAATTTCCGCTGGCGGCTCGGCTTTGATTTCGCCGGAGGTGGAGGCAGCCCGGTACTCGGCAGCCTCGCTGAGATCAAAGACTTCCCGCCGACCGCCAGCCACGAGGGTCACCCGACCACGCCCGATCTCCTCAAGGCTCGCTCCCTGCACCCTGTCGCCAAGGCGATAGAGCTGTTGCCGTCCGCTCTTTTTTTCGAGAAATATGGCGCGGCTGGTCCCGAGCGGATCATCGATGGTGCCCATAAGAACCAACCCCAGACGCGCCGATGCCGACGGACCGCCAACTCCCGTCGCCTCGCTTGCCTGGAGCGCGCTTTTCTGTGATACCCCAAAGAGGTTTCTGGCAATGATGACCTGATAGCCGGCCCTGCCGGCACCCTTGCGTCCTTCTTCAATAGCGGCAGTCGGCGCCTGCTGGCGCCGCGCCTCAACGGAGACCCGCAGCATGTGCTGCAAGCCAAAATAGCCGGCCTCGACGGCGAGAAAACAGCCAAGAGCAAGGAGGATGAGCAGCAGCGCGGTCGACGCTTTCTTTTCCATAACGCCCCCTTACGGTAAAAAACGCAGGGTGGGGGTAAACGGTGTGCCCGCCACTTCAAAGGGCATCCCGCCGTCGTGCCGCTGCACCAGCAGGTCGAGCGCCTGCCGCTGCTCGGGCTGGCCTTGCAACAGGGTGGCCTGCGGCCGCAGAGTGCCCCGCAGCAGTACGATACCGGCGTCAAAGCCGGCCGCATTCTGCCACGACCCGGAAAAGTCGGCATGCAGATCAGTGCCCTGCATGATTCCCTGCCCAACGGTGATGCTGCCGTCGATCACCTGCAGGTCACAGGAAAGGTGCGAAAAGCGTAACTGGTGCAAAGAGAGAATAGGCTGTAGCAGGGAGACGCTGCCGTCGCGGATGGTCAGCTGGGCCTGTCCGCTGCCTTTGTTTCTCCCCTCTGCGGCAAGACGCCCCACTCCAGCGATATCAAGACGTCCGGCGAGCTGCCGCTGGCCTCCGAACAGTTCCCTGGGCAGGGCGGCGAGATCGACATCGTGCAGACGCAGCTCACCAATCTCGACCTCCTGCGCCGCACCGACAGCGATCAGCGCTTCCAGCCTGCCCCCATAGAGTGCTGCATCCACCCCCAGCCGATAAGGCGGTAACACGGAGTCGACGGTGACGGCGATGTCCCGCAACTCCACTCGCCACTCCGGCCGATCACCACGCCCAAGCTGCAGCGACTGTATGGTTATGGTCCGAGGAAACCGATAGGAGGGTCCGACGACACGACAGGAACCCCCGGGAATCATGGCAACTACCAGCTCCTCGGCGTAACGGCGCACCTCCTCTCCAGGAAACCGTAGATAGAGGAGCAGGGCGAGCACCGCCATGACGTAGCACAGCAAACCAAGCCCGCGGAGAGAAAACGGAGTGATCAGCTTCATGGGTCGTTCTCGAAAGTGACCACCTGCAGATTGGCGTCGAGCAGGCCCGAGCCGCCGCTTTCTTGGATAACGATGCGGCGGATGGCCACCGCCTCCTGGTCCGATTCAACCAACAGAAGGAAACGAACCAGCGGCTCCAAACCGATCTGCTGCAATTTTGCTTCCACACCGTTTTCCCGTCTGCCGCTCTCGGCGCTGGTGGTCGATGGCTTGATCGCCACCAGTTGCCGTTTGGCTCCGGCCTGTTCCGCCCGCTGCTCGACAAAGGCAAACAGAGAGAAATTGGTGCTGCGCCCGGCGATTTTCTCGTCAACCCCTCGCGCCGCTCGCTGCAGGTTGCGGTAGCGTTCGGCAAGCTCAACCACCTGGACCACCTCAGCGTTCTTCTGCAGCAACGAGCGCTGCAGAGCCGCCCGCGCCTGAAAAAACGGCCCGACAACGCCCTGTACCACCAAAAACAGGCCGACCAGGCCGGCTCCCCAGACAAGCACCCGCCTCTCCCGGGCGGTCATCTTGTCCACCCCCAGGCGCCGCCCCCACCGGCGGAGCATTTCCTGACGTCCCGCGTCTGCCATGGTCCTCATAACACCGGGAGAAGTTTCAATTCGAAGCTGACCCGCTGGCCGCGCTCTTCCTGAGTGGCGGCACTGATGGTCACCTCCTTGAACAGCGGCGACTGCTGCAGGGCGCCACGCATTGCCTCAACGGTGTTATAATCGCCGGTGACTCCCCGGAGCAGCAACACCTCGGCCTCAGCGGAAAAGCGCACCAGGCGCACCGGCACCTGGGCCGGAACACGCAGGGAAATCTCGGTGAGCAAATCAACCACCGAAGGACGTGCGCTAAGGTTCCCCTGCGGTTTTCCTGCCCCTTGCAGCTCCTTGATCATCACCTCTAACTGCCGTACCGGATCGACCATGCGGCTGCCGCTTGGTACCGCCTCGGCGAACGTCTCGGCAACACGCTGTCGCAACCCGTCTCGTTCGGCAAGCAGGTTGAAATAGTCGTAAGCGAGGAACATCCCACCGGCAAGGAGCAGCAGGGCAACCGCCGAGAGTCCACGGCGCCGCCCTCGCCCTGCGGCCCAGGGCGAGGGCCGAGAGTCAAATTCCTCCTTGCAAAACTCGAAGCGCCGGGATGCGCGCAGGTCTCGCCTGGCCACGGCAATGAGCCGCCCCGCCTGCTCCGCCGTGAC
>CAYSON010000343.1:0-4312 GCA_964432635.1 uncultured Desulfopila sp. | reverse complement strand
GACTGCTCATCGACAATTTTCATGTGATTGCAAACGCCATCATCTAGTTCAACGGCATCTGCGGGGCCATTCAAGGGGGGGTCGGCGGGGCCATTTTTTATTTTCTCGGTCTCAGTTCCCCGGTGTTCTGGGGCTGCATCATGGCGGTGGTGGCCTTTATGCCGATTTTGGGCATCGGCCTGGTCTTGATCCCCACCGCCCTCATCCTGGCCCTCAGTGCCCGGATAGAGGAAGGCATCTTTGTTTTTATCTGCTATCTGATACTTTCACTTGGGGTCGAATACCTGCTCAAACCGAAAATGGTCGGCACGCGCATGCAGATGCCCACCTTATGGATCTTTCTTTTCATCATCGGTGGTATGGCGGTTTACGGGGTGCTCGGCATTATCTACGGTCCGCTCACCCTCACCGCCTTTCTCACCCTGTCCGAGATCTACCTGAAAAAATACGACGATTACGTTCGCCGCAGCTAAGTGCCTTGGTCTGCTCAAACCTCACTGAGATATCAGGCGAAATCGATGGGATTGACATCCCAGAAGGTCACCTTGTCGGCATTCCAGGTAACCACGCTGGCTTTGGCGTCCTGAGACACGATGATACCCAGGGCGTCGTGCAGCTTGTGGCAAAGATAGTAGAGCGAGCGATGGCGGGTGCCGACGCTCTCCACCCGCTCCACCTGGCGGCGCGTACCTTCTGGGTCAAGCGACCGCGCCACCATCCCTCCCATCTCCATGGCACCTTGAATGATGCCACCGAAACCGATCAGCTCCAGACCTTCAGTGGTGACCACCGCTCCATCGACACCGGTGAGTCGAGCGATGAACCGGGCGAACTTAAAGACCCGTTCATCAAGCATGGCCAGTTCCTCAGTCTTGAGGATAGTATAATCCTTCCATCCCGCAAGGTAATCGGGGCCATAAAGGCGACCGCAGCTTCGCGCCAATTCCTCCATGATGCCGAGCACGATATTGCGGAGCTGATTGCGGGGAGCGCCCTCCTCGAAGCGGTATTTCAGATCGATATAGGGATTGTCGTGGGATACCAGTTCGTCCATACCGGCGGGAAAGGAGATAATCGTGCCGCCGTGACCGGAACGACGCACGGTGCTGATGACGTGTTTGAAAAACTGCAGATAGAGGGCAGGGATGAAGGCCGGGTCGATGCGCGCCCACTGGGCGGTCTCGCGCCGCGGATTACCGGCATGGATTTCACTCAACTTGTCGCACACCCGGGCAAAACGGCGGGCTACCCATTGTGAACGAAAGACATTGGTGGTCGGGGTGATGATCCTGCCGCCGCTCAACTGAGCGAGGATTTCCACACCGCGACAGACTATGATGCGACCGGCGCCGTTGACATTGATTCCGAGGGCCGACGGCAAGGGCGTCGCCTGCTTGCTGCCGCCGTGAATAACGTGCATCCAACGGGCGCCGGAATGGATCAGTCCCCATATTTGCAGCCCCTCACCTTTTCGCCAACGCAGGCCGATCAACGAATTGTTGTAGTCGATGGAGGGGCCGAGCTTGAGTAGCTCGTATTGGTTGTAAGGTCGTGTTTGCGTGAACCTGAGAGTAAAGAGACCAAGGGCTTCACCGTAACCGTCCTCATCGACCTCGTCAGGCTCGCAGAGCATCATGCGAAAACGCAGACCACGCGCCTCCTCACGCATCTGGCTCACCAGATAGGCGGTGGACACCAATTCCTCGAGCACCCCGACTTCGGGAAGTTTCCTGCATCCGGAACTCAGATCCTCCATTCCCGGCGGCACCAACCGCCAGAGAACAAGCAGCTCCTGCACCAGATCCTGTGGATATTTATCGAGCATCCGGCCCCCTGCCACCTTAAAGATACAGCTTCTCACCACTCCCTCATGCTATTGTAGGACTCCCTGACAAAGACGCAAGACCTTTCCGAAATTAGGCCCAAAACGCCTTCACCAAGGGCATTACTCAACTGCCTGTCCTTGGTGCCTCACCTCTTCATTAACAAGGGTGAGAAAATGCCGCTGGAGGGATTGTCCACTCTCGGGTACACTCATGGCCGAATCGATTCTCCACCGGTTTCGCCTGGGCACTGCTTGCCCCGATCTTTCTCCCTCGTCATTCACCCACGATCTTGCCATGGTCTTTAATTCCTTCACCTTCATGCTCGCCTTTCTGCCCCTGACCCTGATCGGCTATGCCCTTCTTGCCGCAAAGAATCGGGAGTGGGGTCTGCGCTGGCTACTCCTTGTTTCCTTGACTTTCTATGGGTTCTGGGACCTGCGCTTCGTTCCCTTGCTGCTCCTTTCCATCACCGCAAATTACGGCCTGTCTCACCTGATCGCCGCCAGCGGCTCGGAGCGCCGCCGCAGCTGGCTGCTCGCCATCGCCGTCGTCGGCAACCTCAGCCTGCTCGGCTTCTTCAAATACAGCAATTTTTTTCTCTCCTCGCTGGCAGCAGCAACCGGCCTCGACCTGCCACTGCTGGCCGTGCTGCTGCCGATCGGGATTTCCTTTTTCACCTTCACCCAGATCGCCTACCTGGTCGACATCCGTCATGACAAGGGCACCATCCCCACCTTTAGCCACTACTTGCTTTTCGCCTCCTATTTTCCCTATATCGTCGCCGGACCAATTCTCCACCACAAGGAAATGCTCGAGCAGTTCACCGCCAAGGGAGCCTTGCGCCCCACCGCCAGTGACCTGTCCATCGGCCTGTCGCTCTTCATTTTCGGCCTGGGCAAGAAACTGCTGGTAGCTGACAACCTTGCCAGCGCCTTCACCCCGCTTTTCCATGAGGCCGACCCCGGCTTCATCCAGGCTTGGCTGGGCATGTTCGCCTACACCCTGCAGCTCTACTTCGACTTCTCCGGCTATACCGATATGGCGGTGGGGGTCTCGCGAATGTTCGGCCTGCATCTGCCGATCAACTTCAACTCGCCCTACAAGGCGGTCAATGTCAGCGATTTCTGGCAGCGTTGGCATATCTCCCTGTCGCGCTTTCTCCGCAACTACCTCTACATTTCCCTGGGCGGCAACCGCGCCGGGCAATTCAACCGCTACCGCAACCTGATGCTCACCATGCTCCTCGGTGGCCTGTGGCACGGAGCCAACTGGACTTTCGTCATCTGGGGCGGCCTGCACGGCTTCTACCTATGTATACAGCACGGTTGGCAGCACTGGGTGGGAGAGCGCTACCAGGCCCGATCGCCGCTGCGCCCGTGGATGGGCCAGGTTCTGACCTTTGTCGCCGTCCTCGTCGCCTGGAACTTTTTCCGCGCCCCTGATGCCGCCTCGGCCATGCGGGTGCTGGCCGGGATGATCGGCATCAACGGTTTCGCACCAGTGGCCGGGATCGAGCCGCTCTCCTACGCCCTGCTCGCCGTCGCCGCCGGCATCGCCTTCCTGCTGCCCAACACCGGCGAACTGCTGCTCTTCAGCGAAAAGACCTACCAGGGCCACCGTCCGGCCCCGTCTCTTCTGCCGTCGGACTGGGCGCCGAATCTCCGCTGGGGCATGACCCTCGGCCTGATTCTCGCCTTGGCCCTGCTCTCCCTGGAAAAGAGCAGCGACTTCATCTATGCCCAGTTTTAGCAACCGAAAAACCTGGCAGCATCACTACTCACAAACCCCATGACCAACGCCACCGCAGCCCCCGCACTTAAAGCCTTCTTCCTTACCATCGGCCTGACCGTTCTCGCAGTCCTGCTCCTGGTGGTCGGCGCCAACTATCTGGTCGACCCCTATTTCCTTCACCAATGGGACTCCCCGGCTCTCAAGCGCCTGACCTCGGCGCAACAAAAGATCCTGCCCTGGGGCAAGACCTACGCCGCCTTCCGCTACCAACCGGAAGTGCTGCTCCTCGGTAGCTCGCGCAGCGAGATCGGCCTACCGGCACATAGCCCGCTCCTAACTGGCCAGCGCGTCTTCAACCTCGCCATCAGCGGCGCCTCAGTGGGCGACGCCGCCCGCATGCTCCGCCATAGCAGCCGTTTCCACCAGCCGGAACTGATCATCTGGGGGCTCGACTTTGGCTGGCAGTTTCGCGAGAAGACCGGCAACACCGATTTTCTCGAAGAGCTCGAGGCCACGGACGACCTTTACCCCTTGCGACGGATCCTCCTCGACCTGAAACGCTGTATGTCGCTGCCCATGGCCGGCGACACCCTCTCCGTACTCACCGCCAGCAACGAGCAGAGCTGTTTGTCGCTCATCGCCTACAATGGCTTCAAAGCCACGCCTTGCCTGGAGGTAATCATGAAAAACGAGGGCGGAATCCGCCGCGCCTTCGAGGAGGTCTTGAAGAAAAAGGCGCCGCTCGGTATCCCCGA
>CAYSON010000342.1:0-4322 GCA_964432635.1 uncultured Desulfopila sp. | reverse complement strand
AGCTCATCTCCAAGTCCGGCGGCCTTGATAAGGATGCCGGCGACACGGCCACCATCAAGCGCAAGGTCAACGACAAGGACACAGTGATTGCCATCAATCTCACCTCGCTGATCAAGGGCGGCAATCTTGAACAGAACGTCCAGATCAACGACGAGGATACTGTCTACGTTTCCGGGGCCGGCAAATGTTATGTTACTGGAGAAGTGAGTACTGCTGGCACATATCCTTGCGGTGAAGGAATGACCGTACTCAAACTCGTTACCTTGGCGCAGGGGTTCACCGGTAAGGCTTCTAAGTCCAGCGTCTCCATCATCCGCATGGAGGGAGACAAGAAAAACGTGCTCAAGGACGTCAGTCTCGATACACTCGTGATTGAAAACGACGTTATCGTCGTCCCGGAAAGTTTCTTCTAATGCAGGGCGGCTCTCCGCCCTCTACAATCTTTTCCCGCGCCGCGCCACCGCTCATGCAGACCTATCCACCGCAGGAACGATTCTACGAGGAGGAGGCCGAGCAGGAAATCAACCTCCGCGATTACCTGCTCATTCTCCGCAAGCGAAAGTTCATTGTGTTCACCCTATTGGCGCTGGTTTTCCTGACCACCGCCATTGTCACCTTCTCGACCACCCCCATCTATACCTCGGCGGTGGAGGTGCTGATCGAGCGCAATCGCGGTACCCCAGGGCTGGAAAACCAGTATTATTCGTACGACCCGGATTTTCTCGAAACACAGTCCTCCATCGTCAAGAGCTCCAAAGTGGCGAGACGGGTGGTGGACAGCCTCAAACTGGCCACCACCTATCGCTCATATTTCCTTGAGGAAAAAAAGGGGGGCGAGCCGACCTTTTTCGATACAATCAGAGAAAGTATCAGGGAATCTCTCAGCTCGCTGCTGACCACCGTCAAAAAATTTGGGGAAGAACCAACCGGTCAGGGCGCAGGACAAGCGTTGGTGGCCACCGAGCCGATGAGCGAAGAGGACCTTATCGCCTCGGTGATCCAGGGCCGCCTTATGGTCAGCACGGTCAAGAACACCAAAATCATCAACATCTCCTACAGCGATAAGTCTCCGGCCATTGCCAAGCTGGTTGCTGATGCCGTGGCCAAGGCCTATATGGATGAGCTGCTCGACATGAAGCTCACTACCAGCCGCTATACCCTGCAATGGATGACCTCCAAGGCCCAGGAGGAGCGCAACAAGCTCGAGGCCTCGGAGAAGGCGATGCAGGAGTACATGCGGGCCAACGACCTGGTGACCATCGAGAACAAGCTGGCCATCACCCCGCAGAGGCTGAGCGAGTTCAGCTCGCAGCTCTCCAAGGCACAGACCGATCGCAAGACCTTGGAAGGCATCCTGCGCCAGGTCGAGGCGTCCGGGAAGAACGTGGCGCAGCTGGAAAACATCCCCACCTTTGCCGATAACGCCGTGCTTAAGGGAGCGCGCGAGGCATTGTTCAAGGCGCGCCAGAATATCAGCGACCTTTCCAAGAAATACGGGGAAAAGCATCCCCTGATGATCAAGGCCAATGACGAGCTGGCTGAACTGCTCACCCAACAGCAGGCCGAGGTCAACCGGGTCATCGCCGCCACCAGAAACGCTTATGAGCTCGCCAAATCCCAGGAGAAAAATCTCGACGAGCTACTCGGTACCACCAAGAACGAACTGCTCAACCTTAACGAGAAGTTTATTCAGTACTCGATCATGAAACGCGACGTTGATGCTAACCGCGTCGTCTACGAAGCGCTCACCGCCAATATCAAGAAGGAGGGGGTGACCGAGCAATCGCAGAGCGTCAACGTCTGGGTGATCAAAAACGCCGCCTTTCCGGGGGGGCCGTCCAAGCCCAACAAGAAGCGCAACCTGGCTCTGGGGCTGATTCTCGGCCTGATGGCCGGCGTCGGCTGTGCCTTTTTGATCGAATATCTTGATAACACGGTCAAGTCTGACAAGGATTTCGAGTCCAGGTACGGGGTGACCGTGCTCGGCACGATCGAAAAACTCAAGGAAAAGGGCAAGAAGATCGAGTCCTATATCGTGCAGAAGCCGCTCTCGCCCATGGCCGAGAGCTATCGCCTGGTCCGCTCCGGTCTGCTGCTGTCGTCGGCGGAACAACCGCCCAAGACCATCCTGGTGACCAGTATGGGCCAGGGTGAGGGCAAGACCTCGACCACCATCAATATCGCCAGGGTCTTCAGTCAAGGCGGCAAAAAGATCCTGATCATCGACTGCGACCTGCGCCGTCCTCGCGTGCATTCGGTCTTCTCGATGCAGAACGAAAAAGGCTTATCCAACTACCTCACCGGCACCCTGCAGGAGAATATCATCCACAAGGTGGCGGGGGAGGAGATCTTTGCCATTACCTCTGGCCCCATTCCCCCCAACCCCTCTGAGCTGGTCGGTTCGAAGCGGCTGAAAAATCTCCTCGAGAAGATGCGCGATCACTTTGATTTCATCATCGTCGACTCGCCGCCGGTGCAGCTGGTTACAGACAGTTTGACGCTGTCTCATCTCGTCGATGGCACCCTGGTGGTGGTCAAGGCCGGATCGACCACCTACGACACGGTGCAAAGCGGCCTGAAAAAACTTCGCGACGTGCAGTGCCGCATTCTTGGCGTGGTGCTCAACGGCGTCGGCAAGCATCATGGTGGCGGATACTATTACTCGGGTTATAGCAGCTACTATGCCAAAGACGATACGCCCTCCTAGCGGCCCACCACGGTGCTGCCGGTGAGCCACCTCGGCCCCGCCCTGTTACTGCCGCCACTACTGGTAGCGCCGCTTGCTTTCGGCACGGTGGAGGGCTGGTCGCTGTTGTTGGTTGAGCTGTTGGTGGCCCTGGCACTGCTGGTCTATGCCCTGCAGCAGCGGCAGGGAAAGCTGCTGGCCGTGCCTGGGTTTCTCCCCCTGGTGCTCTTGGTCGGGTGGATGTTCGTCCAACTGGTGCCCCTGCCGGTGGCGGCGCTGAAGATGCTGTCGCCCCATGGCTACCAGGCTTATGAGCCGGTATATGGCCTGCTCGCCGAGCAGCGCTGGCTTCCGCTCTCGGTGTATCCCAAGGGCACGGCGCTCGAGGCCATCCGCATCCTCTGCTACGCCCTGTTCTATCTGCTGGCCGTGCAGCTGTTCGCCACCGGTGCCACCCTCAAGAAAACGGTGGAGCTGTGTTGTTGGCTGGCCCTGGGCATCGGCCTGCTGGCTCTGTTGCAGAAGTTCACCTCCCCGGAGAAGATCTTCTGGTTTCGTCCTTCGTCCACCGGCCAGTCGATGGGGCCTTGGGTCAACCGTTCGCAATACAGCGGTTATGTCGAGTTGGTCGCTCCTCTGGTGCTGGCCCTGGCCTTTTATTTTCGTCCCACTGTGGCCGACGATGAGCCATGGCGCAAACGCGTCGTCGCCTTCTTTTCCAAGGAGGAAGGAGTCAATCGTTACCTCTTCTTCTCCTTTGGGGTGTTGCTGCTCTGTGCTTCGGTCTTCGTCAGCCTCTGCCGGGGCGGGATCATCGCCGTCACCCTGTCGATCCTCTTCTTTTTCCTGCTGCTCGCCTGGAAGGAACGCCGTTACTCGCACCTCTTTTCGGCGGGTTTTTTTACCTTGCTGATCCTGGTGGTCTCCTGGTTCGGTTGGCAACCGATCGTCGAGCGTTTCGACCAGATCTTTACCGGCAGTGGCGAGCTTGCCGTCGACCGGGTGCTGGTGTGGGAGGACGGCTGGAAGATCTTCGGTGATTTCTGGCTCACCGGCAGCGGCTTCGGCACCTTTATTGCCATCTATCCGCTCTACCGCACCGTGCCCGGGGAGGCCATCTTCGATCACGCTCATAACGACTATCTGGAGTTGCTTACCAGCGGCGGGGTGATCGGTTTTGCCCTGGCCGCCTGGTTCGTCATCGCGGTCTTTGCCCATGGCCTGAAGATGCTGCGTCGCCGCCGCGACCGCTATGCGATTCTCCTCACCATCGGAGCCCTTTCCGGCGTTTTCGGCATGCTCATCCATTCCTTCACCGATTTCAACATGTACAACGGGGCGGTCGGCCTCTACTTTTTCTTCCTCTGCGCGGTGGCGGTATCGGCAGGCAACACCCGCTTTCACTACCAGATGAACACCACCTTGCTGAAAAGGGGGCGATGGCCGCAGTCGACCCTGGCGATGGCCGGGATCGTGCTGCTCCTCGCGGTTCTGGTCGGGCAGGGCGGGGCGGTGGTCGGCAGGTACCACTACAATGGCGTCAAGGACATTTATCTGAGCCGGCAACTCGCCGAGTCGCGCCTGCTCGAAGTCGCCGCCGGCCTGGAACAGGCGGCAAAGTTTGATCCCTACGAGG
>CAYSON010000341.1:0-4338 GCA_964432635.1 uncultured Desulfopila sp. | reverse complement strand
GGTGTAGAGCGCGACGGCCTCGTTCTCCTCGCCGAGGAGGTCGAGCATGACTGCATCGCTGCGGCAAGCATGTGTTGACGATATGCGACGGTACCGCATGTCATGTCCTAGGCGCACCGATGCTTATCGACCAGGCAACCAACCAGACCGGTTCCAAACTGTCAGAGGTCTCCGACGAAGGATTTTTCTCGGTCGAGCATGTTAATTGCGTCGGCGCTTGCGCCCTGGGACCAATCGTTAGCCACAACGGTGAATACCACCGCCATATGACTCCCGCCAAACTGCGGGTTTTAATTAAGTCGGTCCGCAACATGGAAAACGGAGGGAAAACCCATGACGCCGTTGACTAATTTGGCTGAACTCGACAGCCTTAGAAAGACATATCGCGCCAGTCGCGGCGCTTCTGCAACGAGCATCCTCGTCTGTGGCGGTCCCGGCTGCCAGGCATCCAGCTGCCGCGATGTCGCCGACGCTCTCAATCGAATCGTCGCCCAAAACCGCAGCCAAGATAGCAGCATCGAGTTAAAGGTCACCGGCTGTCTCGGCTTTTGCGAGCAGGGACCGTTGGTTATGGTTGAACCGGCAGGAACCCTCTACTGTCAGGTTAAACCAACCGACAGTGCTGATATCTACAGCGCCGCAGCTGGCCAAACTGCGCCGGTGGAGCGGCTGCTCTACAAGAACGCGGCTACGGGCGGGATCATCGAGCGTGCCGCCGATATCCCGTTTTACCGCGGTCAAGACCGCCAACTGATGTCCCTGATGGCCAAAATCAACCAAGGCTCGATCGAGGATTATATCTCCGAGGGAGGTTTTTCGGCCATTTCCAAGGTTCTGAGTGAGGGGACAAAGCCGGAAACGATTATCGCGGAGATAAAAACCGCCGGGCTGAGAGGACGAGGTGGCGGCGGTTTCCCCACTGCGCGGAAATGGGCGGAGAGCGCTGATGCCGTTAGTGCCGAAAAATACGTCATTTGTAATGCCGACGAGGGCGATCCGGGAGCCTACATGGACCGCGGCGTTCTCGAGGGTATGCCTTACCTGGTTATCGAAGGCATGATGATCGGCGCCAGAGCGATCGGTGCTAACAAGGGTTATATTTATGTTCGCAACGAGTATCCGGTAGCGGTGAAACACTCCAAGCTAGCCATTGAGCAGGCGCGGAAATTCGGTCTACTCGGCGATAATATCATGGGCACCGGTTTTTCGTTTAATATCGAGGTGGCCCGCGGCGGTGGCGCTTTCGTCTGCGGAGAATCTACAGCGCTCATGACATCAATTGAGGGTAAAGTTGGCGAGCCGCGGGCTAAGGATGTGCACACAGCGGTTGAAGGCTTGTACCACAAACCGACAGTGCTTAACAACGTCGAAACCTGGGCTAATGTGCCTTCCATAATTCTGAACGGCGGTATCTGGTTCGCTTCGAAAGGTACCAAAAACAGTAAAGGCACCAAGATTCTGGCGCTTACAGGCCACATTAGGAACACCGGGCTGGTCGAAGTGGCAATGGGTAAAACGCTGACCGATGTCATATATGGCATCGGTGGCGGCGCCCTTGAAGGACGGTCCATTAAAGCGGTGCAGACCGGTGGCCCGTCGGGCGGTTGCCTGCCCGCCGCAAAATTCGATTTGCCGGTTGACTTTGACAGTTTGACCGAGGCCGGTTCGATGATGGGTTCCGGCGGCATGGTGGTCATGGATGACACCACCTGTCTGGTCGATGTGGCTAAATATTTTTTGACATTCCTTCAGGACGAATCCTGCGGCAAGTGCTTCCCCTGCCGGACAGGGGTTGATCGGATGCTGGAGATTGTCACCGCCATCACCGAAGGCAGGGGCAAACCGGAGCACCTGTCATTACTGGAAGAACTCGGGGAAACGATTTCCCTTACCTCGCTTTGCGGCCTGGGCAAGAGCGCGCCAAACCCGGTTTTGTCTACCCTCCGCTATTTCCGCGAAGAGTACGAACATCATATCATCGATAAAAAATGCCCTGCCGGGGTATGCAAGTCGCTCATCAGTTATAGCATCGACACAAATAAATGCAATGGCTGCGGTGTTTGCCTCAAGTCGTGCGCCTATGGAGCCATTAGCGGCCGGAAAAAGGCACTTCATATCATCAACTCGGCACTGTGCCAGAAATGCGGCATCTGCCGCAACGATTGTAAATTTGACGCCGTTCTGGTCGGTTGAGAGAGGTAAAAATGAAATCACTTGTTAAGATCAGCATTGATGGTTTTATCATCGACGCCGTCAAAGGCTCGACCGTCCTTGACACCGCGCTCGAGCACGGTATCTGTATACCGAGCCTGTGCCACGCCCCATCTTTACCCGATATAGGCGCCTGCCGCATCTGCGTTGTTGAGAACATCGTAAACGAGCGATCCAAAGTCACTGCGTCATGCACCCTCAATGTGGAAGAAGGTATGGTCATCCTGGCTAACTCCGATAGGATTAAGCGACTCCGCCGCAACCTGGCAGAACTTCTGGTGGCCCAGGCTCCCAACTCCCGCGCCGTCCAGGACATTGCCGCCCGCTGCGGCGTTAAGGAAGTTCGATATCCTTTCAGGAATGAGGACTGCGTCCTGTGCGGCCGCTGTGTACGCACCTGCAACGATGTCTGGAGGGCCAAAGCTCTAGGCTTTGTAGGCAGGGGCAAGAACCGCCATGTTGACTACCCGTTCGGTGTCAAGCCTGAATATTGCAAACAATGCAACAGCTGCATCCAACTTTGCCCTATGACCATCACACCCTGCAGCGGTCCGATGCACCCAGGCGAGGAATATCTGTGCAACAAGTGCGAATCCCAACTGATAATGGCAGAAGCGCTGCCGGGCAAATGTGTCTGGTGCGAGTTGGGTAAAGGTTTTGATTGTGCTCGCTATTGTTGAAGCTAAATCTCTGGAGGGCTGAGAATCAAGTTGAATATGGGTTCTGGCGACCTGGGAGAATTAAGATGACAACATATATCCTGCTTACGGAAAGAGGAATAAGGGAGATCAAGAATGCTCCCAGGCGGCTCGAAGAGGCTGCTCAAAGCATACACAAAACGGCTGGTAAATTGACTTCTGTTTTCACTACGTTCGGGAAACATGACTATGTGGCTGTTGTTGAGGCGCCGAATGACGAGGTGGCAATGTCATATCTGTTAACACTAAGCTTAAAAGGTAATATTCGGATAAAGACAACCAAACTCGCCATGAATGAAACGGGGAAAACACCTGAGGTGGAGTGAAATTAGAATTAAGGAGACAGGGGGAGGCTGAATTCAGCCTCCCCCTGTCTGTGTTTAAAGTGACCGACTTCGTGGCCCATTGACTGGGCTCTGCCAGTCAATGGGCGGAAACGTCAGATTGTTTTTCACCATCAGCTGAACCATTTAACATCTTGTTGTGCGCCGCATGAAGCATATCGGGAAGATCTGAACACTATAGGAAGCTAAATCCAATGATTAGCGCAGAAATCCGCGATCACAAATTGGCTGAACACGCACTTTTAATTGCCTGATCTATTCAGCCGCGGACTATGCAAAAACAGAGTACAATTATTATTAAGGCTTAAAGACTTGAGGTCAGTGAGCGATTTGGCACTAGTTCCGAGGATAGTTCTAAGGTAATAGGTCACAATTGCAGACATTGTTATGGCCATATTTAGATTGACGGTAGGCTTGTCGCGCAAGAAGGCACAATTTCATCGGTAAGTCGCCTGCACGGGGGCAGGTCAGGCCCATGATTGGAGGCAGGTCGGATTGATTTCACAATAACCAGCGATTTTGCCAGGTAGGTATCAAAGATTTTAAGTACCGGTTTCGATAAATATTGGTAGTATTACGAATTCCTCCCAATTGGATGAAGGAGTACAATAGCTTTAAGCCAATTTCAAATCCAAATACAGGAGAATCTGAATGAGAGTGATAACCTAGGTAAAGTTCTTATTGATTTCGCTAGTGATCCTGTCGTTGCTGGCAGTCGGATGTTCCTCGCCCGCGGCCACAACGACTGCGCCTCCATTTACCCAGTCGACAATACCAACAACGACAATCCCCGTCCCCACTACTACAAATCCAATCCCCGCTACGACAACTCCGATTCCAACAACAACGATTCCGGTCACAACCACTTCCGGTTATGCTATCAGCGTTGCCACGAAGGCTGGAATTGGGAATTACTTGGTCGACAGCCGAGGTATGGCGCTTTATTACACCACTAGTGATCGGCCCAATTTCAGCAATCTGCCTGACGAGACGCTTACCAACTGGCCGGTGTTTTACACGGCTGGAATCACCGTTGGGCCAACCCTGAACGCCGCTGATTTTGGAACCTTTACTCGGGACCAGGG
>CAYSON010000340.1:0-4344 GCA_964432635.1 uncultured Desulfopila sp. | reverse complement strand
GCGCTCCCGACATCCCGCCGAGTCCCGACGAGACGAAGAGAATGCCGGCGAGGTTTTGGTCCGCGGGCACGCCGAGCTTGACGCGGCCGGCGTTCAAAAGGGTGGAATAGGTGCCGTGGACGATGCCTTGGGGGCCGATGTACATCCAGCCGCCGGCGGTCATCTGCCCGTAGGAGGAGGCGCCCATCTGGGCGGCGATTTCCCAATCACTGGGGTTGTCGTAGAGGCCGACCATGAGCCCGTTGGTGACGATGGCCCGGGGGCTGTCCAGGGAGGAGGCGAAGAGCCCGAGGGGGTGGCCGGACTGCATCACCAGGGTCTGTTCTTCGCTGAGCTCCTGTAAATATTTTTTGATCAGCCGGTACTGCATCCAGTTTTGGCAGACGCTGCCGGTCTCGCCGTAGGTTACCAGCTCGTAGGGGTAGAGGGCCACCTCGAAGTCGAGGTTGTTGTCGATCATCAGCTGCATGGCCCGGCCGGCCAGACACTTGCCGCGATAGTGATCGACTGGCTGGGCCTTGATGCGCCCCTCGGGGCGGAAGCGGTAACCGTAGATGCGACCACGGCTGCGCAGCTCCTCGAGAAATTCGGGGATGAGCGCCTGGTGATGGCGCTGCGGCAGGTAGCGCAGAGCGTTGTGCAGGGCGATCTCGGTCTGGTGGGGTGACAGGCGGAAACCGCGATCGGGGGCGCGACGGATGCCGGGGGCAAAGGAGGGGAGATCGGGCAGTTCCTCGTCGAGGAAGATCTTCATCGACCGGGCGATATCGCTGTTGCTGAGCATAGGTTCTCCTCACCCTGGGTGGAGGTTGTTCTTGTATATACAAGGACTATAGCAAAGCCTGGCCGAGTTGCCAAGAGTTTTGCTGGTGGTGCGCCTCCATTGGCTTAGCAGTTGCCATGCTGTCACCTTTGGTTGTATATAAGAGAAAACTGTGCCGGGCCGAGGTGAAGGTCGCGGCGCCAAGGTCAAGGTAGGTGTCAATGGCTCAACATCCCGACAAGCTCCCCCTCTATCAGCAGGTGCGGGAATACATCATGGGGCGCATCGTTTGCGGCGAGTTGCAGCCGGGGATGCGTATCGACTCGGAAAACGAATTGGTGCAGCGGCTCAAAGTGTCGCGCATGACCGTCAACCGGGCCTTGCGCGAATTGACCGGGGAAGGGGTGCTGCGCCGTCTCCAGGGGGTCGGCACCTTTGTTGCCGGCTGCAAACCGCAGTCGGCCCTGTTCGAGATCATTCCCATCAACGAGGAGATCGAGCTGCGTGGTGGCAGTCATAGCTGCGAAGTGCTGCTGCTCCGTGAGGAGCGGGCCCAACCGATGCTGGCGGCCAGCCTGAACATCGCCGCCTACGGCGCCGTCTACCATGCCCAGCTGCTGCATAAGGAGAATGATCGGCCGATTCAACTTGCCGATCGCTATATCAACCCGCAGCTGGCCGGGAATTTTCTCGCCCAGGACTTTCGCTATATCACCCCCAGCGCCTACCTGCTCAGCCTCTTCCCGGTGACCGAGGTCGAGCACGTCATCGAGGCGGTCATTCCCGAGCCGTGGGTGCGCGGGCATCTCGCCATCAACGAGGTCGAGCCCTGTCTGGTGCTGCACCGCCGCACCTGGGTCGGTGAGTTGATTGCTACTAAATCAACGTTCTATTATCCCGCCTCGCGCCACTCCATCGGCGGCCGCTTCAAACCGGGGGCCAGCGGATCGTTGGCGATCGCCTGAAAAGATGGCAGCGATGATCGAGGCGCCAGTGCGCTCGGGCAGCCACAAGTGTAGGGTCGAGTCCGTCGACACCTTGGTTCTCCATTATACCGAGCTTGACCTCGAACAGTCCCTGAAGATCCTGCGCGACGGGGCGGTGAGTGTCCACTATGTCGTGGATGAGGAAGGCCTGGTCTATCGCCTGCTGGGGGAGGATGACGTCGCCTATCACGCCGGGATTTCGCAGTGGCGGGGGCGGGTGGCGGTCAACGAACGGTCGGTGGGCATCGAGGTGGTCAACCGCGATGGCAACCGCCATCCCTACCCGAAGCAGCAGATCGCCGCCTTGATCGATCTCTGTCAAGGGATCCTTGCCCGCCATCTCGGGATTCTCGCCAGTGGCATCGTCGGCCATTCCGATATTTCCCCGAAGCGCAAGATTGACCCCGGGGTGCTCTTTCCCTGGAAGCATCTGGCCGCCGCCGGCATCGGCCTGTGGCCGCGACGAGGCAAGGGGGAGGGGCGGGGGGATTGGACGGAAGTCACCGAGTTGCTCAAGCGCTGTGGCTATCCCGGCCCCCACGGCTATGGCCTGAGAGACGGCAAGCCGGCCCTCTTTGCCCTGGGCGAGACCGTGCGGCCGGAGGTCGACCAGGTGGTCTGGGTTGATGAGGTCGATATCCTTGGCGCCTTTCAGCGCCGTTACCGGCCTGGCAAGATCGACGGCGCCGTCGACGGTGAGACCATGGGACTGCTCCGGGAACTTGCCCGCCTCGTCGCTTGAAGCGGGTGGCTGCCGTTAAGCGAGTCGTGCCAGGGCCAGCTTGCGAAACTGTTCAGCCGCCGCAGGGGTTGGCACCTCGGCCGCCAGGGCGTCTATGGCCTCCTCCACATTGAATGTCCCGCGCAGTTGATCCTCGCAGATAATCGCCGCCATCGGGCCAATGTGTTCAGCCAGACAGCGCTCGAGGATCTGCTTCTGCTCCGCAGTTAAACCACTGCTGCCACGACTTGGTGCAGCTGTCGGGACGACCCTGGTGACAGCAGAGCTGTCGGTGATAGCGGCAGCACTGCTGCTGGGGGCGGCGGAACTGCCGGTGGCGGCAGCGCCGCTCTGTAACCGGGTAAGGACAGTGGCAGCGGGAGGTAGGGCCATGCGCCGCGAGGGCAGACTGTTTTCCTGAAAACGGAAATGGCCGCTGTCGATGGTGGCCATGGCGGCCAGCGCCGCCTCGCCCATCTTTCCAGAATAAAAGAGAAACACCACCTCGCCATGGTCTATCGCCACCTGGGCGCTGCGATTGGCGGAGGTGGTCAGGAATAAGGTGCCGGTGGCCTTTTGTTTACATAATTGATCGAGTTTATTAAGTATTTCCGAGAACGGGACGTTGTCTTGAGTCATAGTCGCCTACCTCTTGCGCAAGCGTTCGAAGGCCAGTTGCAGGCTGATGCCCATGCGCTTGATGGCCCTGGCCAGGGCGCCAATTTCGTCGCCACGAGTGGTCTCGGGGATCTCGGTGCCGAGCTCGCCGCGGCTGATGGCATCGGCGACGGTGGTCAGTTTGCGAATCGGGGTGCTGATGCGCAGGGCGAGGAGAAAAGCGATGAGCAGCACTGCCACCAGGGTGGCGGCGAGGAGTATCATTGCCTGGAGTCGTGCCGACTCGGCGGCGGTGAAGGCCTCCTGGTAGTCCTGCTGGACGATCAGCGTCCAGCCGAGGGCGGTCTTTTGCGAATAGGCGACGATGTCCTTGCCGCTTTCGTTGAAGATGAAGGTGTCTCCGCTCATGGTGTTTCGCGGGGTAAAAATGGGATGGCTGCCGAAATCCTGGAGCTCCGAGGCCATCTTTGCGTTGCCGTGGGCGATGAGGCGTTTCTCCTCATCAACGAGGATGGCATAGCCGGTCTGGCCGATGCGGGTTTTGGTAACAGTCTTGGAGAGGTCATCGAGAGTCATGGCGGCTGAGGCTACGCCGAGCAGCTTGTTGCCGCCTTTGATTGGCACGGCGATGATCAGGGCCGGCTTCTTCGAGGTCTTGCCGATGACCAGTTGGCGGGTCTCCTTCTGTCCGGCCAGTACTTGTTGAAAATAGGCCCGATCTCCGTAGAATGCGGCTGGTTGTCCGTCGCTGCGACCGAGATTGTTGCCGTCCGGAAGGATGGTGTGGGCCAGGTAGATCCATTCATAGGTCTTGGGAATGGTAGTGAGCAACTGGTTGTGCTGGGCCGCGTCCATGGAGAGTATCGCCGGAGCAGCGGCGTTCTGCTGCAAGGCACGAAAGTTCATGGTGGTCCATTCGTCGACACTGCGTGTCAGGCTGGCGGTATTTTCCTTGAGTGACCTGACGATGTTATCTGTCCAATCCTGGCGGGATTTATGGATGCTGATGTAGTAGAGGCCAACAAGAGGGATGAGGGCGATGAGGAGCATGGCGATAAGGATTTGATAGAGAAGGCGAAACCCCGACCCTTCCTGTTCCAGTGGTTTGTCCTGTGACATGGTGATCTCTCCCGTATTGAGTTGGTGCCGGCTGGTTTTCGCGCCGCCTCTACTGCAACCTGTTGCAATTTTTTAACCTTGGAATCAAAACGTTACAGGGCAACCTAGAGGAAATGTGACGGAATTGCAATGTTTTT
>CAYSON010000339.1:0-4353 GCA_964432635.1 uncultured Desulfopila sp. | reverse complement strand
TCTATCAGGTGCGTACCGGTCAGGAGCACCTGGTAGAGGCTGCTGGTTCCGGGGGTGTCGACCGGCTCACGCTCCACCTGAAAGGCGTCGAAGATGTCCTGGCGGTTGAGTCGTCCCGGTTGCCACTCGCGCCACACCGAGAGCGGTTCAAGCAGCGCCGCGTCAACGGCCATGGTCGCCAGGGCCGCCTGCCCGGCGATGGCGGCGATGGCATGGCGATCCTGGTGCTCCCTGACCATGCCGACCACCTCGGTCAACTCTTGTTGATAAGGGGCGAGGATGGCGGCGATGCGATCCTCGGTGGCCGGATCGGCTTGGGTGAGTTTGGTGGCGATCTCCGCCGTCGATCGATTGTCGATGATGCTTAGGGAGGTTGAACGGATTGCTTTCTTGTTGAGATCGTAGGTGAGCTGCAGGTGGCCGAAGGACTCGCCATTGCTGCCGACGTGGATGATAAAGGTGTTCTTGACCCGCAGAGGCTCGGTAAGCCGTGAATGGCTGTGGCCACCAAGGATGATGTCGATGCCCTCGGTCTTTTGGGCGATGGTCTGGTCGTCGGTGATGCCCAGGTGGCTGACCAGTACCAGCAGGTCGACTTCGTGGCGATAACGGGCGATAATGCGCCGGGCGATGGCGAGATGATCGAAATCGGTGATCAATTCAGGGTGGTTGGGATAGATTGGGCCGTCGTGCTGGAGACTGTCGCTGCCGTACGGTTGGGTGGTCAGGCCGAAGAAGCCGATCTTGAGGGTACCAACCTGGCGCACGGCAAATTCGACCGGGCCGGCGTTGTCGGTCGAGGAGGCTCCAATCGCTTTCCTGATGGTGGCGTTGGCGCAGAGCACCGCCGCCGTGCTATCGTCGCTATAGCGGAGCATTTCTTCCATGCCCCAGGCGAAATCGTGATTTCCCAGGGTGCGCACGTCAAAGCCGAGGGCATGCACCACTTGGCGGGTGGTAGCACCGCTACTGAGCTGTTCGGCCAGCGACCCCTTCTCGTAGTCATCGCCGCTGTTGGTGAAGAGGGTCAAGGGGTTGTGGCGCCGCGCCTCTTCGACATAGCCGCGTACTCGCGCCATCGGGCTGCTGCCGGCACCATCGCGATTGTAGGCAGCGTGCATATCGGCGATGTGAACGAAATCTAGGCTCTGGAGATCCTCTGTGCTTTCCATATTCTCAAAGGCGTGGGTGTGAGGTACCTTGAAAAGCAAACTTGCCGCGAGGTAAAGGACTGAGGCGGACAGGGCGCGGCCGAGAAACATCCGCCTCGTTGGTGAGCGCAAGAGATCCATGATTGTCGTCTCCATTGATGGGGTTGCACATCATGGCAGCGACGATGCGCTAGGTCATCCTTCGCCGCCAAAGATCCTGTGCCCATAATGGGTGGACTATGTTTCGATGATGTCAGAGAATGTTAACAATTCAGTTAGAGACCGAGCAATTATCGGCAAGACAAGGAGGAGGGCGTCGAATCTAACCGTTTCCCCGCAGATTCCTATCGGGTTTCTAATATGATCTGGGTAGAGAAAGAGACGGCTGCCGGTTTATCTCGTCGGTTGCCCGACGCGATACTCTTCCCAGAATCCGATATCAGGAGGCACATATGCACGCGGAACAGTCTCTCTCTTCCTCGGTCTTTGGCCGCCAGGCCTCGCAGCAAGAGGATGTGACCACCAAGGGGATTCTTGCTCTGCTGCTGCGGTTGCGACCCCGCTACTACGCAACCGCGGCCGTTCGTTTCGACAACACCTTTTATCTCGGCTTTTTGTCTGCGCTTTTCCTGGGGATCGAGATCCTCACCGGGTTGCTGCTGCTCTTCTTCTCCACCCCCCACCCGGACTTTGCCGGTCAATCAGTGTCGACTCTGGCGCACAATCCGCTCCTTGGTGGAGTTCGCGACCTGCATCGTTTGGCGGCGGAGCTGCTTCTGGCCACCTGCCTTCTCCATATGCTGCGGGTTGTTCTTTGCGGAGCTTACAAAGGGCCGAGAAGATTCACCTGGGTCGGTGGCATGAGCATGCTGCTCTGCCTGTGCTTGATGACCTTTAGCGGCTATGCCCTGAGTCATGACCTCGGGGCGATTGTCTCCCTGTCCGCGATGTCCGAGGTCTTTGCTGCAAAGGTTTTTCCGGCAGCCGCCGCAGCAGACGGGACCTTGCTTAAAACGTTCTATCTGATCCATGTCCTCCTTCTGCCGGTGCTTACCCTGGCGCTTTTTACATTTCATTATCATCGCGTCCATTGGGTGCACTCCATTTCTCTGCCGGTCTGCTCCCCCGCCCGACGCAGTCTCGAGGATCGTCGCCTGATCGCTTTTTGGCCGACGGTGGCGCTCCGCGAGCTTCGCCTGTTCCTCGCCTGTTTTCTCGGGCTGGTGTTTGTGGTCGCCTTTGTCTACGATGCCCCCCTTGGGGCGGCAGCAACTCTGCCATGGTTTGCCCTGTGGCTGAAGGGTTTGCTTGCCATTTTCCCTCAGCCTTTCTGGGGTCTCACAGCGATAGCTATCGGTCTTTCTCTGCTCACCCTTCTTCCCTGGATCGAACGTCGCCAGCGTCGGCCGCTCGGGCAGCGTCCCGGGCTGCTGCTGGGGTTAGGGTTGCTGGCAGGGCTCGTGGTGCTGCTCTCCCTGTTCGGCGGAATTTTCGGCTAGGAAGGGTTGTGAAAAAACGGTTACAGGAGACGCGCTGGGAGAAGGCAGTCGTCCGCTGTCGCTTGCCCTGAGTCCATGATCGGCTGCAGCCGGCCTGGGCTCGGGACGCTGCGCGCCTACAATAATGTCAGTGCACCCGGCCGCCGGGACCATATGTGTGTTGACAAAAGCCGTAAACTCTGTACAGTTTCAACACCTTTCGGGGCGGCCCGGTCCATGTGCCGACCAAGCCGTCGCCGGGGCCGCCTGGAGCGCTGCTGCGGCTTTCCGGCCGCACCAAAGCGCCCCCTTGCAGGCAATTTTTCCGCAAGCAACCGAGGATGGTCACCGAGCCTCTCCATGCGCCCACTTCTTGACATGCTGTCCGGCCTAAGAACGTCATGGGCCGGATTTTTTTCGCCTGCCGTGCGGCAGAGCGTGGCGATGACCGCCTGGTGGCTGGTTGTGGTCAATGTCTTTGCGCTGATCGCCTTCAACCGCCTGAACCTTTCTCCCGACACCGCCTTCCCCTGGCTGGCCAATATCGTTGATCCGGCCAAGCACAGTTGGGACCTGATCAACCTGCACAACCGCTGGGACTCCTACTGGTACCTCGATATCGCCGAGAACGGCTATTACACCCGTGGCCCGACGATTTCCAACGTCGTCTTCTTTCCGCTGTATCCGATGCTGATGCGATTATCCGCCCCCCTGTTCGGTGGCGACCTGGTACTTGCCGGCTGGATGGTGAGCTGCCTTTTTCTCTTTATGGCGGTGATCCTGCTCACCCGCCTGGTTCAGGAATTCCATCCGCAGATAACGCCGAGCCTGCCCACCGCTTTTCTCCTCGTGCATCCTGCCGCCTTTTTTCTCAATGCGGTCTACTCCGAATCCCTGTTTCTCACCCTGGCGCTGGCCACGGTGCTGTGGGCGCGTCGGGGCAATTTTCTCGCCGCCAGCCTGTGTGTGATGCTGGCCTCGGCCTCGCGTGTGGCCGGGCTGTTTCTCGTCGTGGTGGTGCTGATCGAGTTTTTGCAGGTCCATGGCTGGCGGGGTCTCTTCACCCGCCGTGTCCTGCCGCTGATGTTGGCACCCATGGGCATTATCGGCTTTTTCCTCTTTCACTGGGCAAAGTTTGGTGATTTTTTTCTTTACCTGAAGGTGCAAAGCTATTGGGGCCGGGATTTTGCCGCGGATCTTGAGGAGTTGGTCGTCCACACCAACCCGGATCTTGCCAACACCCTTATCGACTTCAGCCACGCTGGCCTCGCTGTGCTCCTCGCCGTCTTCGCGCTGTGGCGGCTGCGTTTTTCTTACGGCGCCTATATGCTGGTTTCTTTGGCCATCCCGCTCAGCACCGGAACCACCCTTGGCCTGCCCCGCTACAGCATGGTGCTCTTTCCCATCTATCTGATCGCCGCCGGAATGCAATCTCCGCTGCACCGAGGTGCCTGGTTGTTGGCGTCGGCGCTGTTTCTGGCGCTGGACATCATCCGTTTTACAAGCCATTACTGGGTAAGTTAACGATGCCCTCCACTGCTGCCGACATGCCCTCGTTTTCTCGTTCCACAGCCTACCCGTCCCCCGTGCTCAGCGTGGTTGTGCCCGCCTATAACGAGGCGGGGAACGTGCCGCTTCTCTACGAGCGTATCTCTCAGGTGCTGGGTGAAATTGTTGCCGACAAGTGGGAGTTGATCATTGTCGACGATGGCAGCCGTTACGCC
>CAYSON010000338.1:3806-4358 GCA_964432635.1 uncultured Desulfopila sp. | reverse complement strand
GTAATTGGCGATAGAGTTCTTCGCAATATTCGGCCTGGTCGTCGGTAATATTGAGGATGCGTGCCTGGACCGGGGCGAACCACAGGGGAAAGGCCCCGGCATAATGTTCAATCAACACCCCTATAAAGCGTTCCAGCGATCCCATCAGGGCGCGATGGATCATAATCGGCTGGTGGTCGCTGTTGTCGGTGCCGGTGAAGTGCATGTGGAAGCGTTCCGGCAGATTGAAGTCGACCTGAATGGTCGAACATTGCCAGGAACGGCCAAGCTGATCTTTGATCTTGATATCGATTTTCGGGCCGTAGAAGACTCCTTCGCCCGGATCGATCATGTAGGCGAGGCCTTTTTTCTCAAGGGCCAGTTTCAGCGCCTCGGTGGCCTTATGCCAATTCTCGTCACTGCCCACATACTTGGCCGGGCGGGTCGAAAGATAGATGTCGTAGTCGCTGAAGCCGAAGGCGCGGAGGATATGAAGATTGAGGCTGAGGATGTTCTCGATCTCGTCTTCCAACTGGTCGGGACGACAGAAAATATGGGCGTCGTCCTGGGTAA
>CAYSON010000338.1:0-3796 GCA_964432635.1 uncultured Desulfopila sp. | reverse complement strand
CCTGGGTAAAGCCGCGAACCCGCAACAGACCGTGCAGGGCGCCGGCCAGCTCGTAGCGGTATACCGTGCCGAGTTCGCACCAGCGGATCGGCAATTCTCGGTAGCTGCGCTTCTCGCTGTTGAAGACCCCGATATGAAAGGGGCAATTCATTGGCTTGAGCTGATACTTGACCTCGTCGATGTCCATCGGCGAGTACATATTTTCGCTGTAGAAATCGAGGTGGCCGGAGGTCTTCCACAGATCCTGGCGGGCGATATGCGGGGTGTAGAGCAACTGGTAGTCGTGGCGATAGTGCTCGTCTTTCCAGAAGTCCTCGATGAGGCGGCGCAGTTGCGCCCCCTTGGGCTGCCAGAGAATCAGACCGGGGCCAATCTCGTCGCGGATGGTGAACAGTTCGAGTTCCTTGCCGAGCTTGCGATGGTCGCGTTTTTTCGCCTCTTCCAGATCGTTGAGATACTTTTTGAGGTCCTTTTTATCGAAAAAGGCGGTGCCGTAAATGCGCTGCAGCACGTCACGTTTTTCGTCGCCGCGCCAATAGGCCCCGGCAACGCGCAACAATTTAAAGGCCTTGATGAAGGAGGTGTCGGGCAAATGCGGCCCGCGACAGAGATCGGTGAAGTTGCCGACATGATAGAGGGAAACTCTGTCTGTCGCCAGATCGTTGATCAACTCCACCTTGAATTTTTCGTTCTCTCCGGCAAATGAGGTGGCGGCGTCACCGCTGCTCATTTCGCTGCGCTTAAAGGGCAGCGCGGCGCGCACCAGCTCTTCCATCTTGGCCTCGATGGCATCGAAATCTTCGGGTGAGAAGGGCTGGTCGTGCAAAAAGTCGTAGTAAAAGCCATTGTCGATGGCGGGGCCGATGGCAATTTTGACATCCTTACCGTAAATCTCCCGCACCGCCAGAGCCATGATATGGGCAGCACTGTGGCGGAGCACCTCAAGACCATCGTCACTGCCGATATGCACCGGGGAGAGAACGACGTCGCCGTTGAGCGGGGTGGTGAAATCAACGAGGGTCTCTCCCAGGCGGGCGGCCACAGTTTGTTTGCGCTGCTTGTTGGAAAGGAGGGCGGACAAAGCCTCTCTCACGGTCGTGCCGGCGGCGACGACCACCGAAGGTCCCTCGGCGATGGTGACAGTGATTTCACTCATGAATTGTCCGAATATAAAGCTGAGTTGAGTAGCGTGTCTGCTCAAACGAAACTTATGCCCTTGCGGTATAAAAATAAAGGCTAAAGAGTCGACCCCTCACAGGAGTGGTCTTAGCTTTAGCCTTGTATTTTGGTAGGCGCGGACGGGATTGAACCGTCGACATCCACCACGTCAAGATGGCGCTCTCCCACTGAGCTACGCGCCTAGCTACGTTGTCGGCCAGAATTTGCAAACAAATCCGTTGCGGCTTTCCGCGCTTGGCAAGGGACATTAGATACCACTATTGCCGGGGTGGCGCAACTATTTTTTATCCGAGATAATAGAAAAAAAACGACCTACCGTTGATCACCGGGCGTCACCGTCAGGCCGTGAGCGGCTTGGTCTTGCCTGGAACTTCCGTGCCGCCGGGCAAGGTGATTTACTTCGCCTGGGAGCGGCTCTCGATGGCCCGAGCCAGGGTGTGTCGGTCGGCGTATTTGATGTCCATACCCATGGGGATGCCGCGGGCCAGTCGGGTCAAGCGAATCGGTTCCTGCTGCAGTAAATCGATGAGATAGGAGGCAGTGGCCTCTCCGGGGACGGTAGAACTGGTGGCAATAATCACCTCTTGCACCGTGCCCCCGGCAATGCGCGCCTGGAGTTCCCGTATCTTGATCTCATCTGGACCGATGCCGTCCATCGGTGAAATGACTCCGTGGAGGATATGATAATGGCCGCGATAGGCGTTGGTCTTTTCAATGGCCAACAGATCGCCGGATTGTTCGACCACGCACAGGGTGTCAGCCTGACGTTTCGGGTCGGCACAGATAACACAGGGGTCACTTTCGGAAAATGAGAAACAGCAGGAGCAGAGCTGAATCGATGCGTGTAGGGCGGAGAAGGCGGCGGCGAGGTCCCTTGCCAGTCCAGGAGGTTTGCGCAGGACAAAAAGAGCCAGGCGGGTAGCGGTCTTGCGGCCGATACCGGGCAGCCGTGCCAAACCGTCGATGAGTCGCTCCAGGGCCGGAGGCAAGACCTGCATGGTCATCAGTTTTGCATGAAATTGGCAAGACCGGGCAGATTAAGACCACCGGTGAGTTGCGCCAACTCCTGCTTGCTTAATTCCTTGGCGCGGCGTAAGGCATCATTGGTGGCGGCCACCACTAGATCCTGGAGCATCTCGATATCACCCTCCTCAACCACGGTTTTCTCAATACGTGCCGTCAACACTTCACCCTGGCCATTGACCGAGACCTGTACCATGCCGCCGCCGGCACTGCCGGTGATGGTTTTTTTGGCGAGATCCTGCTGGATCTTGGCCATCTTTTCCTGCATGACTTTGGCCTGCTGCATGATACTATTCAGATCCATGGACTGCACCTCAGGATGTTTGTTGAAAATGGCGGGATGTTATGCGTGTGGCGGGGACGTCAGCGATTACTTGGGCCGATGCGGATATCGCCAACCTCGCCGTTGAAGATTTCCACCGCCATGAGGACCAGGGGATCGCTGGCCAATTGCGACCGCTTGCGGCTGGGCAGCTCGCCGTTGCTCTCCGACGGTTCCTCCGCCGTTGGCACGATGAAGCGCACCTTGAGCGGCTTTTGGAAAAAATCCACTACTAACTCGTTGAGCTGTTGGCGGTTGTCCTTTTGCCTCATGACGGCGCAGTTGACCGGGTCACTGTAATTGAGGCGCAGTTCGCCGTCAACCTCCTTGTGTCCGTCGGCGCGTTGCAAATCCTGTGACATCCACAAGCTGCGTTCCTTGACATAGGCGATGAACTGCGGCCAGTCCTTGCGGACGTCGCGTTCATGGGAGTGAGGCCGGGGAGACGGTTCAAGTGCGCTAGCGGAGCGGTCGTCAGTCGTTTCCGCCCGCGGGGCGATAGGAGGTGGTGGTTCGGCTGGTGTCAATACCGCAGGCGGCGCGGTGTCGACCGGAGGCGTCGCCGCCGTCGCTGGGTTAGTGGCCTGACGCTGCTGTTCTGGTTTTTCAGGGGTTGCCGTTGTCTGTGCTGGAGATGTCTGTCTTTGTGGAGTAGACGTTGGCGGCGGGGCAGGTGGCGGCGCCTTGGTGACGAGCGGATCAACCTGGGCGACGGGCGGACAGGGAGGCAGCGTGGCGAGGATTTTGTCGACCTGGCCAAGCAGGGTCGAAACCGCGACGATATTGTCGGCCTCGATGATGCTCAGAAAACCGGTCTCCAACACCAGTCGTGGTTGTGCGGAGAACTTGAGCTCCTCGGCGGTGCGCATGATCAGGGTGAGTTTTTGATGGAGGGTCTCTCGGCTGTATCCATCGGCCATGGCCCGATAGAGGGCCAGTTCTTCCTCGGGCAGTTCGACCAGACCTTCACAGCCGCCGATCTTGCAGAGCATCAGGGTGCGAAACCCGGACATCAAATCCTCGAGGAAGCGCTTGATATCGGTGCCGAACTCGAAGACCTCGCCAAGACCGGCCAGTACCGCCGGCGCATTCCCTTCAAGCAGGCCCCTGGTCAATCGCAGCAGGAGCTCGCGGTCGACCAAACCAAGCACCTCGACCACGTCTTCGACGCGGATATGGCGTTCGCCGAAGGAAAACATCTGGTCGAGCAGGCTGAGACCATCGCGCACCGAGCCGGCCGCTTCGCGGACGATCAGCGCCAGGGCGGCCGGG
>CAYSON010000337.1:0-4362 GCA_964432635.1 uncultured Desulfopila sp. | reverse complement strand
GGGAAATGACCGGAGCACCAATCTCCGTTGCGGAGGTAGCCGGTGCACCCGGGGGAGCCACGGCCGGCGGTGTCTGTGCCGTCAATTCCATGCCGAGGTTAACCGCCCTCTTGTTGGCGACATCGTCGGCGGCTGCAAGGCGGAAGGTCTCCGCGGCCGCTTTCCCGTGCTGGGACTCGACGATTTGTGCGGCCTCGCCGACAGCCTTTGCTCTTTCAACGGGGTCGGCGTCAGCAGACTCAAGTGCCTTCACCAGTGGTGTCGACCTGGCACGCTGAAAACCAAGCCCAAGCCCGCTCATCAGGGTAGTCATGACCAGCGTCGGGCCAAGGACATCAACAGCCGCCTCGCCAGGGTCTTGCTTGAACTCCTCTTTCATCACCTCGTTTTGTGCGGCCGTCTGTCGATACGACGTCCAGGCCTCACCGCCAAGCTCTGCAGGGGCCGACATGGCAACGTTCTTGCCAAACTGCTTCACGCCGGGCTTGAGTATTGCCTGAAGGGTTTTTCCAGCAGGGATCTTGCTGAAGATAAGTGCCTCGATAATGGACGACGGCGCCTCACCTTGCCACTCGGCTTGAGCGGCCTCGTGGGCAGCGCGCATCTTGGCTTCTTGGGTGACACCATCATTCATGAGGCCCTGGGCCTGCGCCTTGTCCAGCTCTTCCATGGTTTGCTGAAAAACCGAACCGTACATCACCCGGGATGTGGCCGCCTGCGCTATGGACGAACCAAGCACACCGCCTGCAAGGCTGGTGGCGACAGCGCCTGGGCCGGTGACCGCACCGAGGCCAGCGCCAAGAACCCTGCCGCCAACGGCGCCAACCATGGCCGGGGCAGTATAAGCAACCGACGGGGGCAACGACTCAACACCCTCAAACAACCACCGTTTTCCCTCGCTCTCCCCCTGGTCCGGCTTGGGAATCATGCCCTGTGCCTTCTCGGAAAAGTCGGACACTGCGCGGCCAGTCTTCTCTATAAAACCAAGTTTGCTCTCATCGCGGGTTTTCTGTGATTTGCCGCTGGCAAGGTAATCCTTGTTGAACTCAAGATAGTTCCCAGCCTGAACGCCAACTTCGGCCATGCCTCGGGCCAGGGCCTTTCCGGTGCCAGAGACAAATCCTGATTCGCCGCCAAACTCTTCTTCGTGTTTTGCCTTGATCCTTGCCTTGTCGATCAGTCCCGCCCCTCTGTACTGCGGGGTCGAGGCGACATCTTCCCACTCGACATAAGGCTTGGGCTGTTGCTGTGGCGCAACTTCCTGCGGGATGGCCGCGGCGGATTGCGCCTGTTGGTCCCCTCCAAATTCCTTTTCCCACCGCGATTTGATCGCTGTCTTCTTCGAGTCGTCGGAAGATTTGTAATCGTTGGTAGCCTCAACGTCGCTCCAGGAAATGAAGTTCGCCATGTGAATAGTGCTCCACAAAAAAGAAAAAGCCCGGGCGCACCACTATCTACAATGAGAGTCGTGATGCACCCGGGCTTCGGGATCTCCACCGGAGGGGCGGTGGAGTCAAGATCGTCCGGAAAAGTAACGCTATACTACCAGAGATTGCCTCCTTTTGGCAACCAGTTACGCACTGGGCTGCTCGTCAAGGAGTTTTGTGCCTTTCAACCATGACGCCGCGGCATCGCCACCGCCAGACTGTTGCCCGGATAGTGGGACATACTTGATCTTATCACCCTTCCCGGTCTTCACCAGGGCCGGCTTGTTAAGCCTGGCTCTCAATTCGTTGATCTGCCCAACATTGTTGTCGTTGACTCCGCCAAACGACAACTCTCCGATCAATTTCTCGGTGGCGACTTGGTCCGCGGGGGACATCTGCGACTTGAGGTTTGACTTGTCCTCAGCCGCCTTTCTGGCCAGCTCTTCCTTTGACTGGAGCGCCTGGATCTTTGCATCGACCGTGGCTTCGCGACCGGCCATATTGGCAGCGGCAGTCTCGCGGGTAGACAGGAAGTGCAAGGCGGAATTTATGAGTTGTGGCCGTTGCTCTTTCGGGAAAGCGCCAAGAGGTCTTCCAAGTACACTCTCTACCTGCGACAGTTTGATAATTTGGCCGCCGTTTCTCTCAAAAAACTGCTCTTCCTGCAGGGCTCGCGCCGCCTGCGCTTCCGGGCTGTACTCTCCAGGGGAGACGGCAGAGTTGAACCGTTGTGCGGCCTCGGCGGTCCCCTGGAAAGAGTAATTTTCGCCCATTCCCCTTCCGGCTGAGGTATTGATCTTCTGGACGCTTGCCGGGTCAACTGGCAACCCTGAGCTGTTAAAGGCGGAAACCTTCCCAGAAGGGTCGATAGGGACAACCTCTCCCGTTTGCTCATTGCGAAACCACCCGGCGCCGGCTGTTTGAGAAACAGACGGGCGAACAATTTCCCCTCTCCCTGGAGCGGCAGGTGTCCCGGTGATCGGTGCGGCGGCTGTGACTGGAGTCATGGCTACCGGAACAGTCGGCGGAAGACCTGCCCCCGCTACGGTGCCTCGCTGCATCGCTTGCCGCATCGGCAGGGTCATGGCGTCCATTGCCTGCCGTGTCGGCCTTGGTTGCAAAACCGGTGCTGCTGCTGGCTGCGCGAGGGGGATAGCTTGTTGCTGTGGTGGCACCGCAGGCCTCTCGACCACCGGCTCAATATTGCGCAACAGCGCGGCATCCTTAGAGGCGACAGCCAGAGGAGTCGGGCCAATCTTGTCGGCCTCGGGAATAACGTTGGGAGCGTCCACACCGGCCGTGCTGGTCAGTCCGGCACCACTTGCCTTGGCTTCCATTGCCTGTTTCTTCGCCTGCGCCTGTCGCATCGGAACAGTCATGGTGTCCGTTGCCTGCCGCGTCGCCATTGGTTGCGATGGCAGGGTGGCCTCTTCTTCTTCATTCTTTATTCGTGCCATAACAACCTCCGTTTAGGGTTTTCTTTGCGTTACCGCCCAAGAGACAACTTAATTGGCAATACCTCAACCTTGTCCAGGTAGAACCAACATCCATTAACGTTCTCAATTTTGAACTGCCAGTATGATCCACTCGTTGTTTTTCCCACCGGCATCCTCATAAACTGCCTGCCGACCTTCTTCGGGACGAAGGCGATTTGCGGCTTTTCGACGCCATCGACGATGGGCGTCACCAGCACCGTTCCGTCCGTCTCGAGGTTCATATAGATAAACCGACAACGCTTGTTGCCATCATGCCCGAGCTTCAACTCAAAGGTCTTCACGTAGGCATCAACATCCGCCCCGTCGTCGTCGTTCTCGCAGGTAAGGCGGTAGAGCCCGCCAGGCCCGGCGCCGAATACCTTGTCGCCAACGCGGCACATCGATCGGAAATCAAAATTGCTGTATTGCGTGGAAGCTCTTCGCTTAATGTTGGTTCGTATGGTGTTCATTGTTCCTCTGCTTCGATTACGAGAGCGATTTCGCGATTGAACGGGACGAAGTGGAGACCCTGTAGCTCTACAATAATTTTTGCTTTTTCGTATTCAAGTGGAAAGAAATAGTAATAAGCCCCCCAAATACCAAGATAATCAATACTTGCTTGCTCGATACTTGAATAAAACCCTGACTCTACTAACCCATGATGATATGCTGCGATAGTGTTAGTGATAAAATTCATAGGATTTTCAGTCTCTATAAATCCCTTGCCAGTATATGCTTGAAGACAATAAGCAAAAACATCATCAGGCCCGTCTGAGATAACAGAGTAGCCCATTGTCGGAAGAGGATAATATCCTGCGAAGCCTATTCCTTCTCTTTCATATGATGCTACTTGCAAGAAGTTAAAAGAATCACAAGATATAAAGAAGTTCCCTCTGAATCTTGCACTTAGTTCATAATATAACTTCCCTGCGTGCCATTTTCTTGGGTTCCAATCATGTTCGTAAGGAGTTCCATAACCTCCACCCAGAAAAGTCACAACTGCAGAAAATTCATGTTTGTAGCGATGAATTTTTATTTCTTCAGATTGATAGCCCTCTTCCTCATTGGTCAAGTCTGTCAAAAGCAAACGTTCAGAGTAACTTTTTTTAACATCCCCAGTAAACCACCAAAGCACTGGGTTCTCTGGGCTTTGATGGAATGTTATGCCATCAGGTGTCTCAATATCTACCTCCATGTACCTCGCTACAGCTATGGTTCCATAACGAGAAACGTTTCCCGAGAAAAGGGGCGGCGAAAAAAAGTGCGCTCTAGGCAACTGTGATGTGACGTGGAATTGAAATGATCTGTCTGCTTTCGGTGGCACCACAGCAACGTATGTTCCGAATCCACAAATACACTCAGCATCAAGACTACCAGCGCCAGCGTCTATATCGCCTGTATATGTTGCTGTCCACCCTGGTCGGTAAGTCTCTCCATCACAATAACTTACAGTTCCGTTA
>CAYSON010000336.1:0-4375 GCA_964432635.1 uncultured Desulfopila sp. | reverse complement strand
GGCATGAACGATGAGACGGTCAAGGGGATGATCGCTACCACTGGCAATCCGCGCTTCGTCTATGACCTCTATCGCCGCTTGATCCAGATGTTTGGCAGCGTTGTCATGCACATTCCATCCGAGAGATTCGAGGCGGTGTTGACCAGAACCCGCCAGGCGGAAGGAGTGAAGACCGATGCCGAATTGACGGCTGAGCATTGGATGATGATTACTGAAGAATTCAAGGGTATCTTTCGTTTCCACACCCATCACGATTTTCCCACTGAGCCGTACGGACAGCTGCAAATGGCCACCGAGGCGGTGTTCATGAGCTGGAACGGTAAAAGGGCCATCGCCTATCGTAACGCTGCCGGCATCCCACACCATCTCGGGACGGGGGTCAATATTGTTACCATGGTCTATGGCAATCTCGATGAAAAGAGTGCCACCGGTGTGGCTCTGACGCGGAGCGGTACAACCGGCGAAAAGAGGATAGAAGGCGATTACCTCAACAACGCTCAGGGCGAGGACGTGGTCGCTGGCATCCGTATGACCAGCGATATCATTCAGCTGAAATCCGATATGCCTCAGGTGCACGCCGAATTCGAGCGGGTGGCGGGACTGCTCGAGAACCATTACCGGGAAATGCAGGATGTCGAGTTTACCATCGAAAAAGGCAAGCTGTGGATGCTCCAGACCCGCGATGGCAAACGTACGTCCCAGGCCGCCGTGCGCATCGCCGTCGACATGGCCGAGGAGGGACTGATCTCGAGGGAGGAGGCAATCTTACGGGTAACCCCTGATCGCATCGACTTCTTTTTTCACCCCCAGTTCGACGGGGAGGCATTGAAGACGGCTAAGGCGAGCGGCAATCTTCTTGCCAAGGGTTTAAATGTCTCGCCGGGGGCGGCTGTGGGTATGGTTGCCCTTGATGCCGACATCGCCGAGACCTGGGGCAAGGGCCAGGGTAAGCCGGTGATCATGGTGCGGCCGGAAACTAAGCCCGATGATGTGCACGGAATGTTGGCGGCCAAGGGTATCGTCACCTGCCGCGGCGGCCGAACAAGCCATGCCGCCCTGGTCGCACGGCAATTCGGCAAGCCGGCGGTGGTTGGTGTCTCAGAAATTGAGATAGACTTCACCCGCCGTCAGGCGCGGGTGGGCGACATCACCATCCTCGAGGGGGAATATATCTCCGTTGACGGCAACACAGGCGAAGTCTACCTCGGGCAGTTGGCAACAAAGGAGCCGGATATTAAAGACCCGTGGTTGTTGAAAATTCTCACTTGGGCCGATGAGTTTCGGACCTTGGGAGTGTGGGCAAATTCCGACTACCCGGTCGATGCCAGGCGCGCCAGGGAGTACGGGGCCGAGGGTATCGGGTTGTGCCGGACCGAGCATATGTTCATGGAAACCGAGCGGTTGCCCTTGGTGCAGAAGATGATCATGGCTGACAAGGAGATCGACCGCAACGAGGCGATCCGCGCTCTCCTGCCCTTTCAGCGTGAAGATTTCGCCGGCTTGTTCAGGGTGATGAACGGTCTGCCGGTGGTGATCAGACTCATCGATCCTCCCTTGCACGAATTCCTGCCGGACCACGTGTCTCTCATACGTGACCTGGCTGACCTGAAGATTCAGCTACAACATGTCGGGCGGCTCGAGACCATCGATAACCTTCTCCGCGAACTGCGCGAGAAGGAGATGATCCTGCAGCGCGTGGAAAGCCTGAGGGAGGCCAACCCGATGCTCGGCATGCGCGGTGTCCGCCTCGGTAACCATGTTCCGGAGTTGACCAGGATGCAGGTGCGGGCCATCTTCGAGGCCGCCTGTCTGGTTTCCCGCGAAGGAGTGGAGGTGCGGCCGGAGGTAATGATTCCTCTCACCTGCCATGTCAATGAGCTGAAAGTGCAGCGAGACTTGCTGGAAAAAGAGGCGAAGCTGGTGATGGATGAGCAGGAAATGAAGATCATGTACAAGTTTGGGACGATGATCGAGATCCCACGTGCGGCGCTGACCGCCGAGCAGATCGCCGAACAGGCCGATTTCTTCTCCTTCGGTACCAATGACCTCACCCAGACGACCTTCGGCATTTCCCGGGACGATGCCGAATCAGGTTTTCTTATCGAATACATGATGAACGGTATCTTACCGGCTAACCCCTTTGAGACGATCGACCAAGAGGGCGTCGGCGCCTTGATGCGGCTTGCCGTGGAGAAGGGGCGGCGGACCAAGCCCGATCTCAAGATCGGCATTTGCGGCGAGCACGGCGGAGAGCCAAAGTCGATCGAGTTCTGCCACCACTTGGGACTCAACTATGTCTCCTGTTCGCCGTTCCGGGTTCCGGTGGCGCGGCTTGCCGCGGCCAGGGCGGCCTTGCAGGCCGGAAGCAAAGAGAAAGAACGACGGCACTGAGGAGGCTGAAATCTGCTAAAGTGCAGATTGGGGCGATGGTGGAGCAACCGGCAGTCGGTGGGCGGGAAGAAGCGGTGCTCGCCATCGTCAGATATTGAGCGTGATCGCCCCGAGGCGGCTGCGTCCGTCGACGCGGAGAACGAAAGGTGCGGCTGCCCGCAGGTGTATGGCCATCGGGGTTTCTGCCATAACCTCCAGAGAGAGCAGGCTTTCCCAGAGAAAGCGATCGCCGCGATCAACGCCGACATTGAGATAGTTGATGCCGAGCGAGGTGATGTTGTGGAAGAAGTGCGAGCCTTGCGAGGGATCGGCGTTGATGGTCGGGTGGGTCGTCTCGACAATGGCACCGACGCCGCAGATATCGTTCCAGGTGACCGGCACCCCCAGCCATGGGTCAGCAGAGCCCCAGCGGCCGGGGCCAACCAGGATGTACTTGCGCCCTTCCTTGAGCAGCGACGCATTCAACATGCCCAACTCGCGGGCGATATCGCGGGTCTTCGTTGGATTGAAGGACTCCGGCTTGACATAGACGAGATCGCACATGGTGCGGTTGTCGGTGTCGCCGAGAGCCTGATGGCAGAGGCAAAAGGCGCGGTCTCTGTCCTCCATATTGATGGTAACTTCAAGCATCTCCTCGCGGGCGCTCATTGGGCGCACCTGGAGAACCGCCAGGCGGGCCTTGCCCTGAGGGGCATAAGCGAGGTCGACGGCAAATTCGATTTCCACTGGGCAGCCCAAGCCCTTTTTGCCAAGTTCGAGCAACAGGTTGATGGCCTCTGCAAGAGGATAGGCCTTATACTTGAGGATGGCGGCAAAAGTCGGCAACGGCAGGCCTTGAGGTTCGTAACAATCGCGGATGCGCTGCTCCCCTGCATCGTAACTGCTCAGCAAAAAGAGCAGGGGCGGATCGTCGACGGCGTCGGTGATATTTCGCCGTTCGACGGTCTCGTCTTCGTTCCCCTGGGAGGCTCTGTTCATGGCCAGGGCATAGAAATGCTGCTGGGCATGGTCAAGGATGCTCCGCATTGTTCCCTGCTGCGGCAGGATCTCGGGATGGCGAGGCGAGAAACGGAGGATCTTTTCCCCCTCCATAACTGCCCTGCCCAGGCCGACGGCGATGCTGACCACACCGTCCTCGGGACGCATGGCGGCGAAAGGGTAGTAGTTGAGGGACTGGGCGACGCCGGAGATGGCCGGATAGAAAAAATCTCCTTGGCGACTGCCCACCACCTCCTGGATGACCACCGCCATTTTCTCCTGCTCGATCTGGTTGCCGACACGCCGCGAGAAGGCCTTGGGTGCCTGGAAATAGGTGGAGGCGTAGACGCGACGGATGGCGTTTTCCAGTTGCCTGAGTCGTTGCTGAGGATCAGGGTGATCGTTGGCCAGCATATAGGTGTTATAGAGCCCGGCATAGGACTTGAATTGCGCGTCCTCGAGGAGGCTTGAGGAACGAATTGCCAGAGGATATGTGGCCTGTTCAAGGAAATCACTGAGGTGCTGGCGCAGGAAGCCTGGGAGAGGAGCGCCATCGATGGCCGCCAGGACCTGCTGATCGTCGAGATCCTCGCCGGCAAGATGCTGGAGATCGTGGGTGGCGATAAACTCGTCGAAGGCCGAGGTGGTCAGGACCAAGGTCTGTGGCACAACCATGTCGAGGCGATCGAGAAAGGGGCTGAGCGTCTCGGCATGCCGATGCAGCAGGGCCGAAAAAAAGGCCAAACCCCGTGCTTTGCCACCTAGGGAACCGTTGCCGATCTTGGCGAAGTTGGTGTCGGGGTCGAATCGGTCGCGATCAAAATTGACGATAACCCCGCGCTGCCGGGCAATACGTTTCTCACGGATGATTTCGATGAGGTTGCGGCGGTGCTCTTCCACCGTGTCGAAACCGGAATCGCGCAGCGGGCGAACTTGCGAGGCCAATTCAACTTCAGCCAGGGTGTAGAACCAGCGTGAAAAATCGTTGTGGCGGCTGTGGAAGAGA
>CAYSON010000335.1:0-4387 GCA_964432635.1 uncultured Desulfopila sp. | reverse complement strand
TGCCACCGCAAAGATCAGTACCAGGGGGAAATAGTCATTGACCAAAGAGATATAGCGAACATGGCGGGTGATCAACCTGCGGCCAAACAGCAGCAGACAGCCGACCACCAGGCCGGCATCGCTGAGATACCAGTTGGGCGCCCCAATCTCGAAGATACCGTCAACATATTCCCACCAGCCGATCCATGCCGGAACCGGATCGAGAAAGAGGCGCAGGTGACGGACAACGATGGACAAGAAGGAATAGTGAAAGATCAGGGCGAAACACCACAACCATTTTGACGATTCGTAGGTGAGGTGAGGGCCCTGGTGGATCTCCGACTTGGTGTTGCGAAAGAGCGAACGGAAAGTGACGATCTCGAGAAACATCCGCGCCGCCACCTCGGCGTTGGTGTCTGGTGCCTCAAGCCGGTTATGTTTGATGAAATCGAGAGATTTTGCCTGGCCACAGGTGGTCTGTATCGGAAATGGCACCGGCGACTTCGCCCAGTCCACCACCTTGTAGACACAGCCGCCAAGGAAAATGATCAAGGCTAAATACGGCAGAGCGACACCGAACAAATACGGCATCCCCGGTATCAGGGAGCCGAGCCAAGCAATCAGTATCAACGCAATGACTGCTAGGAAGGAAAAGGCGTACTTCATTTCTTACCTCGCTTCAAGTGAACTTTTGTGGAAACCACGGGAGAGGCTGTGCCGGCAACCCGCCTCCATGGCAACCAGTTATAAACTGCTGACCTTTACCGAAACTCTCGTAGTATCTTCAGACAGCATCCGCGAAGGACATTTTCTGTCCGTCAACAGATGACTGCCGGATTTGATCTCGTCGATACGAACCTTGTACAATCTCTCGCGAAACGTCATATAGAGGTCGAAGGCGGCGAGCATCGCCAAATCGACGGCGAACTCGAAATCGTACAAGTCTTGAACCAGATGTTTGCGCTCCTTGTCAGCGGACAAGACTTCCCTGGTGATATGCTTGATCGCATTGAGGGGAGCAACCGCCTGTGAGGGAGAAAATTCCTGCACCGCTCGAATGCTGACCAGTTGTTCAAGGGGAACCATCATTTCTTTGACATCGGCGCTTCGCACCAACAGCGTGAACAGCCTGGCGAGGGCCTCGCGAACATTGCCGCCGATGGGGTTGGCGAAGCGGTCATGTTCCCGAAGAAAGAAACCTGACGAAGAATACGTGGCAAGGGTGTACTCAACCCACTTGCCGACAATTTTTTCCTTGTGGTTCCGGAAAGCTTCGTCAAGATCCATAGAGTTACTGCCTGTTATTAAGGGTATAGCGCCTTATGCAAAGAGGGCAAGAGCAAGTAAGCCAACTGAATGATCATTCACAAAGTGACATGTCTAGCATCTTTCCCCCGCTTTTTCAAGAGTAATCTTGCCGCAAGCAAATCGAGAAAACTCAGCAAAGGCAAGGGTCTCAGCCCCGTTTACAACCGGGGCAGGCGACTGATATCGGCGACGATGTTGACCGCTTCGCGAACATAAGGATCTTCCTTGACGTTTTTCAACCACACCTCCTTGGGATCGCCCTTGTCGTCCTCGTTTTCTTGAAAATTTCCGTCGTCGTCTTGCTCCTCACGATATTTGCGGTAGTGGGCACCGATCTTCTCGCGTACCACCTCCGCCTCCGCTCGCTGCTGGCGCATTTCGGCAAGTCCGATATCAATGGCACTGTGCTCCGCCCGCTCGGCCGCCTTGACGGCCTCTTCGGCAATGGTCCGCATGCCCTCGTCGTTGTCGCAGCGCTTTTTACTCAGCTGGCGCAGCTGCTCGAAATCGAAACGTTTCTCTTCCCAGGGGGTGAAGGAGATCGGTTCAATCGAATCCCAGGGCAACGAGTAGTCGAGGTATCGTTCCCCTGATTTGACATGCTCGAAGAGATTGGGAAGAAAGATGTCGGGCTCGACCCCTTTATATTGTGTGGAACTCCCGTTAACCCGATAGAATTTCTGGATCATCACCTTCAGCGCACCAAGATCCTCGTACTTGCTCATATGCAGCAAGGGAATGTTTTCGTTGAGATCAATGATCGTCTGCACCGTTCCCTTGCCGTGGGTGTGCTTGCCGCCAACGATGACCGCCCGCCGATAATCCTGGAGGGCGGCGGCGACAATCTCCGAGGCGGAGGCCGAAAACTTGTTGACCATCACCACCAGAGGTCCATCGAAATTCACCTTACCATCGGTGTCCTTCAACACCCGCTTGTCGCCAAAGCTATTTTTGACCTGAACGATCGGCCCTGAGTTGAGGAATAGACCCGCTATATCCACCGCATCAACCAAGGCGCCGCCACCGTCGTCACGGAGATCGAGAACGATGCCATTGACCTTTTCCTTAGACAGGGCCACCAGTTCCTTGAGGGTGTCGTCGGTGGAGTTACGCCCCTGCGAACCATTGCGGGTGCCCTCGAAATCGCGATAGAAACTGGGAATATAGATGTAGCCGGTTTTTTTCCCCTCGGCCGATTCGATAATCGTGCTTTTCACGAAGGTCTCCTCGATCTGCACGACATCACGCACGATGCGCAGCACCTGGGTTGTCCCGTCGCTCTTCTTGATGGTGATTGACACCGCCTTGCCCTTCGGGCCACGGATAAGACGGACGGCATCGCGTAACCGCATATCGGTGACATCCACCGGTTCCTCCCCCTCCTGTGCCACCTGGAGAACGATGTCCTCGGGCTTGAGGGCCCCCTGCTTGGCCGAGGCGCTGCCGGGAATGATGCGAACCACCTTGATATAGCCGTCATCTTCGCGCAACAGGGCACCGATTCCCTCCAAGCTGCCACGCATGCTGATATCAAATTGTTCCTTGCTGGCGGGGGGAACGTAATTGGTGTGCGGATCAAAGGCCCTGGCCACGCAATTAAAAAAACGGTCGTAATGGTCCTGCAAGGTCTCCTGCCGTAGTCGCTGGAAAAAGGTCTTGTTGCGCTTGCTGACCTTGGTGAGAGCCTCACGCCAGCGCTCCTCTTCGCTCCTCACTTTGACGCTGAGCTCTTTGTCCTTGTCCTTACCCTTAACCTTCTTCTCCTCCTCCTCCAGATCAAGGTACTGAGAGATCACCTGGGCCTTGAGGATCCTTCGCCAACGATCCTTGAGTTCTTTAAGATCTGCCGCGAATTCGGTCTTCTCGGGGTCGGACTGGTGCAACTCCTTGTTGCGCACGTCGAAACTTCCCACCCAGAGTTGGCCGTCCGCCCCGCTTTTCACCGTGGTCTTGATCAGCATGGCATCGACCGCCTTTTGCACCACATCGATTTTCTCGTTAAGGATGTCAAAGCCGGTATCGGGCAATGTGATTCGCCCATTAGCAAGGCTGTCGTCGATATGGGGAGCGAAGGCGGCAAGCTGTTCCACATCGGATTTTATGAGAAAGCGCTTCTGGTAATCCAACTGCTTGATATAGAGATGGAAGGCCGCACGACCCAATTCGTCATCGAGGACCTTGTCGCTGAAATGCAGCCCAGGTAGTTGCTTGCTAAGAAGATAGCCGATGAACCGGTTGCGTTTCTGATCAATTTTCTCTTTTTCAGCGCTCGCAGCAGGCGTTGCCTGAAAAAAGATAAGCAGACAGGAGAAGACGAGGAGCAAAAGACTGGGTATGCGTTTCATGGCTTCGGCGGGACAAGGTTCAACTCGGAACGACGGGATAGACACATGGGCAAGAAATAACAGAACGGTGGGACAAATTCCACGACAAAGACATCCCGCAGAAAAAATTGGCAAAGTTTCGCCTGACTCGCCACCTGTAATCGATAAGCGTCAACGCTCGGGGATGAAGGGCGACGTTCTATTTGGACGTTACGCAAAGGGTTGCAATGGCTACCGGCAATTCCTCCGCCTCAATCTCCAGGGCGGCGGCAAACTCGGTCAGTTGGCGATAGCTGCAATTGATCAGAGAGGGTCGCCCCGGCCCGACTTCGGCCACTTCCCGATCGAGAAAAGCGCGCAATGCCGCTGCCGTTCTCTGGCGAATTGAAGTGGCGTCAAGCTCCTGCCGGCTGCAGAAGGTGAGATATCGGTTATAGTTGACGATGGAACGAAGCGGACCGCGATATGCTGAAGATTTGCTATTGTCGTGAAAAAGATCGCGGAGAATAATCTCGCTATAACGTACCTCGGCCGCCGCCAGCAGCCACCGGCGCTGCTCGCTGCTGAGATCAAGGCGTGGCCCATCCTTGGCCCGGGTCAGAAAATAGATGGCCGAATGCAGGGCGATTTCCGGCGTCTCTCCTGAATAGCGCACCAGATACCACTCATTTTCCAGAACTTCTCTCAACTCAGGATTCATCGTTGCTTTGTCCGAGCCCAAACACCTCCCGCACCAGGGTTATTTTAGCGTCACTCCTGTCCCTGCCGGCACAGGA
>CAYSON010000334.1:0-4408 GCA_964432635.1 uncultured Desulfopila sp. | reverse complement strand
CGAGGGTGTCGGTGATATACTCTTCGAGGGACTGGGTTTCCCGCTCGCCGAGGAGAAGGCCGAGTTTGGTGCGCCGCCAGAGGATGTCGGCGGCGCATCGTGCCCATTCATGGGTGACCAGGTAGTCGACCTCGTAACTGTGGAGACCCTCGCCGAAATGGCGCCCGAGGTCGCGACCTTCGCCTAAAGCCTTGGTCATGGCAAGGGCGCGGGTGCCATAGTTGCGCACCAGGCGGGTGGCCAGGGCAGGCCCCAGCCCGGGATGTAGGCGGTGGAGCTTTTCCACTTCCCCTTGGAAATCCCCGGGGGCGAAATCGCCGCCGGGAAGGCATGCGTCTGCCGTCCAGGCCGGTCCCATGGAGGGCAGGAAGGGGGCCAGTTTGGTCAGCACCGATTCGGCCAGTTTGCGATAGGTGGTGATCTTGCCGCCGTACAGTGACAGCAGCGGCGCTTCGCCAGCGCCGGTATCGAGTTTGAGCACGTAATCGCGGGTGGCGGCCTTGGCGTCGCTCTTGCCGTCGTCGAAGAGCGGGCGGATGCCGGAAAAGCTGCCGGCAACATCGGCCGGGCTGAGCTGCGTGACGAAGTACTCGGAGGCAGAGCGGCACAGGTAGCGGATTTCCTCCTCGGAAATAGCCACCGTATCGGGATCGCCGTGAAAATCGAGGTCGGTGGTGCCGATCAGGGTGAATTGTTCTTCGAAGGGAATGGCGAAGACGATACGCCCGTCTTCGTTCTGGAAGATGTAGGCGCGGGGGTGGTCAAAAAGCTTGTTGACGATGATGTGGCTGCCTTTGACCATGCGGATGCGCTCGCCGCCGTCGCTGTGGTCGATGGCGGGAAGCAGTTTTTCCAGCCAGGGGCCGGAGGCGTTGACCAGTACCTTGGCCTGCACCTGCGAGCTGGCACCGCTTGTGCTGTCGACCAGTTCAAGCGTCCACAGAGGGCCGGAACGGCTGGCCCGTTGTAGCCGGGTGCGGGTGTTGATGGCAGCACCGCGGGCAGCCGCGTCCATGGCGTTGAGAATGACCAGACGGCTGTCGATGACCCAGCAGTCGGAATACTCAAAGCCCTGGCGATAATCTTTTTTAAGCACCCGACCGGCTTCGTCGCGGGTCAAGTCAATGGTACTGGTGCCGGGGAGCAGCTCGCGGCCGCCGAGGTGATCATAGAGAAAGAGACCGAGGCGAATCAGCCAGGCGGGGCGCAGGCCCTGGTGGTGCGGCAGGATGAAGCGCAGGGGCCAAATGATGTGTGGCGCCGCCCGGAGCAGCACCTCGCGTTCTCGCAGGGCCTCGCGAACGAGACGGAATTCGTAGTATTCGAGGTAGCGCAGGCCGCCGTGGATGAGCTTGGTGGAGGCGGAGGAGGTGCCGTTGGCGAGATCGTGCTGTTCGCAGAGAAAGACCGAGAGGCCCCGTCCAGCGGCATCCCGGGCAATGCCGCAGCCATTGATGCCGCCGCCGATGATTGCCAGGTCGAAAACGGATGTCTTCATAATCGGCACCTTGTCACAACGCGCCCGGATGGCCGTCTGTTTCAACTTTTTAAGAAAAAAGTTTCAAACGCAATGATACTGATTGCTTAACCGAAAACAAAAACTCCGGCAAGTGAAATGCGCGGGGTAGTGGCAAAAGCCACCATTTTGTTGCCGTTGCCACCGCTCTGAGAAGGCTCAGTGTGCGGCAATGATGATGTCGACTCCGCCGGCAGTGCAGATCTCTGCCAGGGCCTTGGGCAGGGGCTGGTCGATGACGATGGTGGAGATTTGCGAGATATGACCGATGCGGATAGGGGCGGTGCGGCTCAGTTTCATGGCATCGGCCACGAGGATGATATGGCGGGCGTTTTTGATGATCGCCTGGGCCACCCGCACCTCGCGGAAATCGTAGTCGAGCAGCGAGCCGTCCTCGTCGATGGCGGAGACGCCGATGACGGCGTAATCGGCCTTGAATTGATTGATGAACTCCACTGCGGCGTCGCCGACGATACCCCCATCGGAGCGCCGTACCTGACCTCCGGCGATGATAAGTTCCACGCCGAGGTAGTTTTTCATTATGGTTACTGCATTGATATTGTTGGTGATAACCAGGAGGCCGCGATGCCCGGTAAGAGACTGGGCGACCTGCTCGGTGGTGGTGCCGATATTGATCAGCAGCGAGCAATTGTTGGGGATGAGGGATGCCGCCTTTCTGCCGATCGCTTGTTTGGCGGCGGGAGCAAGCAGGCGCCGGGCGTCGTAGCTGACGTTTTCGATGCCTGAGCCGACGATGGCTCCGCCATGGATACGCTGCAGCAACTGTTTGTCACAGAGTTCGTTGAGGTCTTTGCGGATGGTTTGCGGCGAGACAGTGAAGGTGGCGGCGAGTTCCTCAACGTCGACGCGCCCCTGTTCCCGGGCCAGAGCGAGGATATTGTTCTGTCGTTCCGAAAGAATGTCCATGCGATTGACTCCTGCCAGTGAAGGAGGCCGCTCGGGGCCGCGGGGGTGCGGTTCGATGTTCATCCATTATCCAATGAAGGTTCGATGATGTCAAACGCTATTTTCGAATGAAAACAAATTACAGGCAATGCGAACCAAAAGGGAAATGCATTTGCGGGGCGCCGCAACTTCACTTGAAAAAAAATGGTAGGCCTGTATACTGCCGTTTTTCTTGGCGGCGATCCCTAAAAAGCTTGTCTCGAGCACTGCCGCTTTTCTTTCAGGGAAGATCATGACCAGACTCCAGGCCAACCTGGTCCTCGCCCTGGCGGCGATGATCTGGGGGAGCAGCTTTGTCGTGCAGCAAATCGGAACCGGCGATCTCGGAACCATCAGTTTCACCGGGGCCCGTTTCCTGCTCGGCGCTTTCGTGGTACTGCCCCTGGCGCTGCGGCAACTGTCGCAGCGCACGGCCGAGGGCTATCAGTTCTCCCGCCGTGACCAACTCGGCATCCTTCTCACCGGCTCGGTGCTGCTCACTGCGGCGGTGCTGCAGCAGCACGGTATCCTTCGTACCTCGGTGACCAATTCCGGCTTCCTCACCGCCCTCTATGTGCCGATGGTGCCGGTGCTCGGCCTGATCCTGCTCAAACGCCGGGTGCACTTCGCCATCTGGCCGGCTTCGATTGGCTGCTTCATCGGCACCTATATCCTCAGCGGCGCCCATGAGGTGCGTCTGGTCATTGGCGACCTGTGGGTCATATCCAGCACCCTGTTCTGGGCCGGTCATGTCATGCTGGTGGGCATCATGGCGGCAAGGACCAAGGCACCGCTGGTGGTGGCGACCGGGCAGTTTTTTGTCTGCGGCCTGGGTGGACTGTTGTTGGGTGCGATTGTCGAAGCACCGGCGGTTGGCCATTTTTCGGGTGCACTTTGGGGCATTTTCTATATGGGTATTTTTTCCGTGGGCATGGCCTTTACTCTGCAGGTGGTAGGCCAGCGCCACACCCCGGCTGCCGATGCCGCCATCATCCTCAGCACCGAGGCAGTCTTTGCCTCCCTCGGCGGCATGCTTTTTCTTGGAGAGCGGCTCAGTCTCTTTCAATTCTCCGGAGCTGGCTTAATCCTCGCCGGTATCCTGGCTGTCGAGCTTCTGCCCTTGACCAGTTTCGGCCGTCCGCGACCGCTCCAGTAACAACGGTAGCAGCAAGCAAGCAATTTTCAGCCGGGGCTTTTGCTCTTCGCTGGATTACGGTATAAAGGGACGAGGGAGGCCTCTTCCCCTTCCTTTGCGCTTTTCCAAAACCCTCGTTATGGAGTGTGACCATGCGCACGGCCCTCTGCCACAGCCAGGTATCGGAATCCTTTGTTGCTGGAGCCGCCGCGGCCCGCTCGGTGCTTGACGATCTCGCCCCGGCCAGGCCTGATTTTTTCTTTCTCTTTACCTCGGTCGGCCACGACCTTTCCGAGCTCCTCGGCGGCATCACCTCGGTCTGTCCGAACGTTCCCCTCTGCGGCTGTTCCGGTTCGGGGGTGATCAGCAGCGTCGGCTGTGATGAGGCCACCCATTCCCTGGGACTTTTGGCAATTTCCTCGCCGAATTTGCGCTTTTCACCCTTCGTCTTTTCCGGTCTGGCTGCAGATCCGGAGAAGGTTGGGATGCAAATTGCCCAAGGGCTTGCGGAGGACGTGGCTGTTCCCTGCAAAAATCGCCTGCTTTTTCTCTTTACCGACGGTCTTACCGTCAATGCCGACGCCTTGCTGCGCGGCCTTGAACAACGACTGGAGCAGCCGCTCGACATTGTCGGCGGCACTGCTGGCAACGACTTCGAGGGCCAGACCACCTTTCAGTTTTGTAATGGCCGAGTCCTTTCCGACGGAGTGGTCGGGGTGCTCATCAGCGGTGATTTCTCCTATCGTATCGGTGTCATGATTCGAAGTATTTCGATGTTTTGGAGCAAACCCTTTACAACGGAATGGTTGACG
>CAYSON010000333.1:0-4434 GCA_964432635.1 uncultured Desulfopila sp. | reverse complement strand
GTAATAGATATATATAGAAAGTTGATAAAAATTCTTAGCGGTTTCTTGTTGACATCAGTGGCTGTGACAATTAATATTGGTACTACCAATTTCGCTCGCAGTGAACCTGTGAAGTAATCACTGCGTTACCGGGATCGGGTCCCTCGACACCGATTGCGAATAAGAGGCCGAACGGTTGTACGCCACCCATGGCAAGGCATGACGAGTCTGTCACAATCTCAGCGAAGGGAGTTTACCGGACTATGAAGAAAACCATTATCGATGAGTTGGTCACTATTTTCGGCGAGGGGAAAGTGCTCACTGAGCGTGAGGATCTGATCGCCTACAGCTATGATGCCGCCCCGGTGGAAATTGAACCTGAAGCGGTTGTCTTCCCTACCACCACCGAACAGATCAGCAAGCTGATGAAGCTCGCCTACCGTGAGGAGATCCCGATCACCCCGCGAGGCCAGGGCAGCGGTCTTTCGGGTGGCTCCATTCCCCTCAAGCGCGGCATCGTCCTCTCCATGGACAGCATGAAACGGATGATCGAGTTCGACCCCAATAACCGCCTCATCACCGTTGAGGCCGGCTTTACCACTGCCGATATCGACCCGATCGTCGCCGAAGCCAACCTCTTCTATCCTCCTGACCCAGGGTCGGTTGCCTTCTCCACCATCGGCGGCAACGTCGCCGAAAACGCCGGTGGCCTGCGCGGCCTTAAATACGGCGTTACCAAGAACTACGTCAAGATGCTCAAGGTGGTGCTGCCCCAGGGCGACATCGTCACCGTTGGCTCTAAGTGCGTCAAGCATGTTGCCGGTTTCAACACCGAGCTGCTCTTTGTCGGCAGTGAAGGGTTGCTCGGCGTCATCACCGAGGTGACCCTGGCGCTGCTGCCGATTCCCAAGCACCGTGAATCAGCGCTGGCGATTTTCAACAGCCTCGACGGTGCCGCCCAGGCGGTCTCCGACATCATTGCCGCCGGTGTTACCCCCTCCACCATGGAATTCATAGACAACGCTACCATCAACGCCATCCAGAACTTCAAGGATTGTGGTCTGCCACGCGATGCCGAGGCGGTGCTGTTGATTGAGACCGATGGCGAGATGAACTCCGCCAAGTGGGAAATGTCGATGGTTGAGGAGCAGGTCCAGAAAAGTGATATCCGCGAGTTCAAGCGTGCCCAGAATAGCGCTGAACGCGACGCGCTATTTGCCGGCCGTCGGGTCGCCCTCAACGCCCTGGCCAGTGTTAAGCCGAACCTGATCCTCGAGGACGCCACGGTCAAGCGCTCGGTGCTGCCCGAGATGGTGCGCGGCATCATCGCCATCGCCAAGAAACACAACGTGCAGGTGGGTATCTTCGGTCATGCCGGTGACGGCAACCTCCACCCGACCTTTCTTATCGATCAAAATAACAAGGAGGAGATGGCCCGCTGCCACAAGGCGGTCGACGAATTGTTCCAACTGGCCATCGACCTCGACGGTACCATTTCCGGCGAACACGGCATAGGTTTGGAGAAAAAACCCTACCTGAGAAACCAGATCGGCGATGCCGGCATCAAGATGCTGCAGGACATGAAACGCATGTTTGACCCGAAAAATCTTCTCAATCCCGGCAAGATGTTCGACATGCCTGGGGAAGCAGCCCGCTAACGGATGGAAAACCTATGAATGCACCTATTTCCCAGAGAGACCTGGCGGAACATCATCTCAAAGAGGCGGCCAAGGAATTCCAGAAGTGCATGCAGTGCGGCAAATGCCGCAGTGTCTGCCCGGTGTTCAAGGAATTCGGCAACGAACTCTTCGTCGCCAGAGGAAAAAACAAGATAGCGCAGAAGATTGTCTCCGGCGATCTGCAGATCACCAAGCGGGTCGAGCAGGCCGTCAACGAGTGCCTCAACTGCAAGACCTGCTCCGCCAACTGCCCCGCCGGTGTTACGCCGGAACACGTCGTGCTGCGACTGCGCTGGTACATTACCACCCAGCGCGGCCTCCACTTTTTCAAGGCCCTTATCTTCCGCCAGCTGCTCTGGCGCAAGTGGCCGATCACCCTCGGCTGCGCCATCGTCGGCATTGCCCAGAAGCTGCTGTTCGGCATCGGCCCAAACAATCCGGTACGCCATCTCTTTCCACTGTTTGGCTTTTCCAAGCGGCGCAACTTCCCTCAGCTTGCCATCCGCAGCGCCCAATCGCTGCTGCCCGAGGTAAGTCCAGCCAAGAACGGCCCGCGTAAGGCGAGGATCGGCTACTTCACCGGCTGTGCCGGCAACCTTATCTACACCAACGTTGCCAGGTCGGTGGTCGACATCCTCACCGGCTTCGGCTACGAGGTGGTGATCCCCAAGGCCCAGAAATGCAATGGCACCCCGGTGCTCTCCAACGGCGATTACGAAGGTGCCAGGCGTCTGATGGAGCACAACTTCAACCTGTTCAGAAAATATGATCTTGATGCCATCGTCGTCGCCTGCTCTTCCTGCGGTATGTCGCTGAAAAAAGAGATCAAGGTCTTTGTCGACGACAGTCCGGAGTTGCGCGAGTTCACCAGTAAGGTCTACGATATCAATGAGTTCATTGCCGAGAACATAAAGATCAAACCTGAGCAGCTCGGTCGCATCCCCTACAAGGTGACCTACCATGACCCGTGTCATATGGTGCGTGGCCAGGGCATCAAGGATCAGCCCCGCAACCTGCTCAAGATGATTCCCGGGGTCGAGTTCACCGAGATGAAGAATGCCGATACCTGCTGCGGCTCGGCCGGCAGTTACTGCATCACCCATTACGATACCTCGATCAAGATCAACAACCACAAGATCAAGGATATCAAGGCTGTCAACGTCGATATGGTGGCCACTGGCTGCCCGACCTGCGTCATGCATATCGCCGATAACCTGGCCCAGCATGAGAGCAATGAAAAGGTGAGGTTCGTCGTGGAAATCCTCGCCGACTCGCTGCGCGCCGCCAAGGCCATTTAGGACCAGACAGGCAAAGGGGATTTGTTCAGATAAAACGGCATGTTGTGATTAAATAGTGTAAAAGCTCGGCTTTCCACCAGGTGGGAACCCGAGCTTTTTTATTGTGTTCGCTTTAGCGGCACGATGTTCTTCGTTTTTTCTGTTTCAGAGAAATGTCTTGATGACAGGTGTGTCGGGGGAGTGGTGGGCAGGTCAAAGTCTTTTACGGAGGAAAGATCTCTTCGGGCAGGACTTCGCGGGTGGTTATCTTCTTGCCTTGGACATCCTTGACTTTAATCGTGCATGACTGGGTGACCTGGCCGTCGACCAGAACCTTGCAGGCGCCACACATGGCAATGCCGCAGCCGAAGCGGGTCTTGGTCAGACCGAGTTTTTCATGTATCACCCAGACAAGGAGTTCGTCCGGGTCGGCTGAGACCTCGCATTGGTTGCCGTTGACGTCCAGCAGCATATGATGATTTGGGGAGATTTGATTGCATCCCGGCGGGAAACAACTCGCCGGGATGCAATCAAGATGGTTTAAAAGGTTAAAGGTTGACGCAGCTAAAACTTACCAGGCGTCGCCAACGACCTGACTGATATCAAGGCATTTCGCCTTTTCTTCCTCGGGCAAATCTTCCTTGCGCTTGATACTTTTCACATCGTCGATATAGCAGGCGTATTCTTTGCCGTCTTTACCCTGAACCCATACCAGTTTCTGATACTCTTTGGAAATGGTCTCTCCGCGCATGCTCATAGTGTATCTCCTCGTGGTAGAGTGATGGGCAGCCTCTGTAACCAGGATACCCGTTAGTTGGGCAACCCTCTTGCACTGTACAGGGTGCGATGGATTAGGCATAGGGTAATAACGGATATGGGTACTGACAAGTGCACGGGAGTGGTAACTCTCCGAAAATTCGCGCTGTCGCCTTTGCCGCAGAAGAACGGGGGGGTGGTCCTGCTGCTGACAACACTCGGTAGAGACCGTGACTCCCCAGGCATGTTTGCCCCTGTCAAGTGTTGAGACACGACCCCATAGCTCTCTGGGGTGGATGCGCATAAGCACCTTGCCGCCGAGGCCGTCGTGATCTATTTTTAGCTCAGGGATATTCCAGGATCACTGGCAAATTCGCCTTTTTTCGGCTCGAGGAGGGCCCATGGACAAGAAACAGACCTTTAATTACACCTACGCCATCATTGCCATTTTCGGCATCCTCATCGTCCAGGAGTTGTGGCAGCAACAGCAGACGGTGCAGCCGGTGCCCTACAGTCAACTGGAAACCTTGCTCAAGGAGGGTAAGGTGTCAGAGCTGTCAATCCGCGAGAAATTCATCGTCGGCGAGTTGCGCGAGCCCGATGCAAATGGCAAGAAAATGATTGTTGCCAACCGGGTCGACCCCAAGCTGGCCGAACAGCTCTCCGCCTACGGCGTGCCCTTTACTCAGGTACACGAGAGCAAGTTCTTCTCCACCCTGTTGTCGTGGATTGTGCCCACCCTG
>CAYSON010000332.1:0-4452 GCA_964432635.1 uncultured Desulfopila sp. | reverse complement strand
CCGACATGGGATTGCTCCCGCTGGATTTTGAGTCCAGTGCGTCTACCAGTTTCACCACTCCGGCGTAAGAGTCGTTTATACCTCAACCGCCCTTTGCCAGTCAAGGCAAAAGGTGGTGGGTTTGCCTGCCTTGCGGGCAGTAATACGGGTAGAAACGAAGGATTCCCTATTCGCGAACGAAGAGATACCCGCTTCCGCCCTGCTGTTTTTTGTACTCCTTATACTGGCGAACGACCTTGGCCACGTAGTTCCGGGTTTCCGGGATGTCGGGGATGCCGCCGGTGCGCGACACCAATCCTGGACCGGCATTGTAGGCAGCCAGGGAAAGATTGAGGTTGCCTTTGAAGCTGTCCAGTAGCTGCCGTAGATAGCGGGTACCGCCGTCGATGTTTTCCCTGGGGTTGAAGGGATTGCGGACGTCGAGATCGCGCGCGGTACCGGGCATCAGCTGCATCAGGCCCTGGGCACCCTTGGAGGAAACGGCGCGGTGGTCAAAATCGGATTCGGCCTGGATGACCGCCTTGATCAGGGAGGCGTCGATTTGGTAGCGGCGGGCGACCCTTTCGATCTCGGCATCGTAGGCGGAAGCATCTCCCGAGCCCTTTGTGATCAGCCAGCCCTTGAAGATCGACGGAGCGGTCAACACATATTCCTGACAGTTGCCGCCGCTCGGGGCATTGGTGAAGTTCATCGCCCCGGATTTATCACGGCAGACATGCATCGCCCCGGCGTGAGCTGAAGTACTATCCAGCAGCAAGGCCATGGTCAGGGCAAACCACCACCTTTTGCCCCCGCGGGAGAGATTCCCAAAAATCGCACGCTGCCCACTCATCCTCTCGCCAGCCATTTATTTCTTCCGTTTCTCCCAATCGGCAAGGAATTGCTCCACACCAGCATCGGTCAGTGGATGCTTGGCCAACTGGGCAATAACCTTGAAGGGGATGGTGGCGATATCGGCACCGATCAGAGCGGCGTCGAGAACGTGCTGCGGACTTCTCACGCTGGCGACGATAACCTCACTCTGATATCCGTAATTATCGAAAATGGTGACGATATTTTGAATCAGATCCATGCCCGGCGTACCGATATCGTCGAGCCTGCCGACAAAGGGGCTGACGTAGGAGGCGCCGGCTTTGGCGGCAAGCAGGGCCTGCGCCGCCGAAAAGACCAAGGTCACATTGGTTTTGATGCCCTCGGCGGCCAGCTGCTTGACCGCCTTGAGGCCCTCGACCACCATGGGAATCTTGATGACGATGTTGTCGGCAATTTTCGCCAGAACACGGGCCTCAGCGAGCATCCCCTCCGCCTCGAGGCTGACCACCTCGGCACTCACCGGACCGTCGGCGAGCTTGCAGATGGCCGGGATAAGCTCCTCAAAGGACTGATTTTCCTTGGCAATCAACGACGGGTTGGTGGTCACCCCGTCGACCATGCCCATCGCCACTCCCTTCTTGATCTCTTCCAGGTTGGCGGTATCAATAAAAAACTTCATTTATGTTCTCCTTGATGTTGGCGAAAGCTGTCGCGACACTCGCGGCTGCAAAAGTAATGTTTTTCCCCTTTGCGTTCCAAGACCACTGCCTGGCGGCTGGGCACCAACCTGCCGCACACCGGATCTTCCTCGAGGATATCGGCTTGTGGTTCTTCTTTTTCCTGCTTTTTCCGCCGTGCAGCGGCGATGCGGCCGGCAAAGAGCAGTCGATAGAGAAGGTAAAAGAGGATGACCAGGATAACGATTCGCAGCGGACTCACGTGATGATTTCCTCCATGGTTCTCTTTCGGTCATCCACTGCTATCAGGTAAGCACTGCTTCCCAGTTTCCAACCACAATCTCCTGTGGCTTGATATCCCCAGCCGCTATTCGCCGCTTCAGCGCCAGGGCCCTCTGTTCCATGGTCTGGCCAAACCCATCGGTGAACTCCGGAGCCAGCTCGGCAAAGGGCAGAAGGACAAAGAGGCGGTCATCGATACGCGGATGGGGCAGAATCAACTCCGGCATGTCGAGCTCCACCCGCCCGTACTGCAAGAGGTCGAGATCAAGGCTGCGATCCTGATAGCCAAAGTGCTGTCCGCCCCGCTCTCGCCCGAAACGTTTCTCGATTGCCAAGAGCATTTCCAGCAGTTCCAGGGGGGGAAGGATAACCTGGAGGCGGCCGACGGCGTTGGTGAACCAATGCGGGCTGGCCATGCCCACCGGCGCACTCAGGTAGGGACGAGACAACCCGTCGACACGGATGCCGGCAGTTATGCCAAGCTGTTCCCATGCCTGGAGAAGGAGCAGGCGGCCATTGCCGAGATTGGAGCCAAGGCCGATAAAGGCGATCGTCTCTTCAGCCATCTTTTTTATTTAAAGGTCCTTGAGCCCGAGGACGTCAAACATCGAGTACAATCCGTTCTCCTTGCCAACGATCCAGGCCGCAGCGGCCGCAGCCCCGCGGGCGAAATGGTCGCGACTGTGTGCCTTGTGGGTCAGCTCGATTCGTTCGCCGGCAGCGGCGAAGAGCACCGAGTGCTCGCCGACGATATCGGCGGCGCGGATCGACTGAATGCCGATTTCCTTGGGCTTTCGTTCGCCGATGATGCCGTTGCGCTCGTAGACTCCGACCTGGCGCAAATCCCGTCCCACCCCTTCCGCGGCCAACTCCGCAAGCTTCAAGGCGGTGCCGCTGGGGGCGTCCTTTTTTTTGTTGTGGTGCGCCTCGATGATTTCGATATCATAATCGTCACCGAGGATCGCCGCGGTCTTTTTAACCAGCTTGAACAGGACGTTGACGCATACCGACATGTTGGGCGCCTGGACACAGGGAAAATTGTGCGCCAGTTGCCGCAACTCGTCAAGGTTTTCGGCGGTGAGGCCGGTGGTGCCGATAACCATGGCCCGGCCATGGGCGGATGCCAAGCGGGCGAACTCCATGGTCGCCTTATGAAAGGTGAAATCGATGATCACCTCTCCCTGATCGATCACCGCCGCCAAGCCCTCGGCGATGGTTACCCCGTTGGCCTCGCCCACCGCCAGTAGGCCGGCATCTTTGCCGATAGCCGGATGCCCCGTTGCCTCGAAGCCGGCAGCGTAGCTCAGTTGCGGATGGCGATTGACCATCTCCGCCACCCGCTGCCCCATGCGGCCCGCCGCGCCGGCGATTATCACTTTGGTCATTTCGTTCCTCCCTGGCCGTCAGCCTTACCGCTTACAGTAATTCAACAGCACGCATCGCTGCTCGCAGTTTCTCGACATTGGCCTCGCCCATCGGCGCCAGGGGCAGTCGCGGCAAGCCGCTGGTAATCTTCCCCATCAACTCCAAGCCTTTTTTGGCCGGCACCGGATTGGGTTCGATGAACATCAGTTTCATCAGCTCGAACATGCGATAAAGGTAGTCGTTGGCCTGCCCAATGTCTCCGGCCAGAGCGGCCTCCATCATCTTGGCCATCCCCTGGGGATAGACGTTGGAAATCACCGAAATGACCCCCTTGCCACCGATGAAGATGGTGGGCATGGCGGTAAAATCATCCCCGGAGAGAACGATAAAGTCTTTGGGGCAACGACGAATGACGTCGGATATCTGCTCGAGGCTGCCGGTGGCCTCCTTGATACCGATGATATTGTCGATCTCGGCCAGACGCGCCACCGTCTCCGGGAGCATATTGACCACCGTCCGGCCGGGGACGTTATAGAGGAACATGGGGATATCGACCTTCTCGGCAATCTCCCGGAAATGGAGATACATGCCCTCCTGGTTCGGCTTATTATAGTAGGGCACCACCGACAGTACGGCGTCGGCGCCGCTCTCCTTGGCACTCTCGGTCAGTTCAATGGCCTCGAGGGTGTTGTTGGCCCCGGTGCCTGCAACCACCGGCACTCGGCCGGCCACAGTCTTGACGGTGAGCTCAATGACCCGTTTATGCTCGTCGAAATCGGTGGTCGCCGATTCCCCGGTGGTGCCGCAAGGCACGATGCCGTGGGTTCCCCCGGCAATCTGCATTTCGATGATGTCGACCAGACCCTTTTCGTCCAAGCGGCCGTCGATAAACGGCGTTATCAGGGCTACCAGTGCTCCGTGAAATTTTTCCATAATTCTCCCTCTCTCTGCTCAGTTGTCCCCCTGGCGCTGCGTTTCAGCTCTTACAGCAGTGCTTCGGCGGTCAGTTCCCCGGTGTACACCAGCTTGGTCGGTCCTTGTAAAAAGACCTGATCCGCCGCCGGTCCGGCGGAAATCTCAAAAAAAATGGTCAACACCTCGCCCCCGGAGGTAACGATATATACCGGTGAAGACAGCCCCAGACGCAAGGCCCCGATCAGGGCCGAGGCCACTGCCCCGGTGCCGCAGGCCATGGTTTCCGCCTCGACCCCGCGCTCGTAGGTACGCACCTTGAGGCGGCCGTCGGGGAGAAGCTTGACGAAATCGGCGTTGCTGCCCTTGGCGACGGCAACCGCGGGGAAGGCGTCGGCGCGGG
>CAYSON010000331.1:0-4454 GCA_964432635.1 uncultured Desulfopila sp. | reverse complement strand
CGAGAAATCGAAGGGGTTGAGGCCTCGCTTGAGAAAGACCTCATGGGTCTCTTGGTCGTAGGTCTCGGGATGCTCACCAAAAACATGGGTGATTTGGGTGGCCAGGGGGCTGTCGACCCATACCGGCACCTTCGGCACCTCCCCGGCGAGATACAATTCATGGAGGCAATAGAGCAACTCCTGGGTGCGTCCATAGGCAAAGGCGGGGATAATCACCGAGCCGCCACGAGCGAAGGTTCTGCTCAGCACCTCTTTCAGCATGGGTTTCATGTCGCCCATGGGGCCGTGCAATCGATTGCCGTAGGTGCTCTCGAGGATGAGCAGATCAATATGGCGATGTTCTTCGCGAAAGACCAGCGTCGGGTCCTTGATGATTGGCTTGGCAAAGCGGCCGACATCGCCGGAATAGAGGACGGTGCGGCGCTGCCCCTCCCCCTTGTAGGTAACCACCGAAAGGGCCGACCCAAGGATGTGTCCCGCCTCATAGAAGGTGCAGTCCAACCCCCGACCAATGGCCACCGCCTGCCCGTAGGGAATACCTTGAAAACACTGCAGGGAATTTTCCACCTCCTCCATCGAATAAAGGGGGGTAATGACCTCAAGGTGATGTTGACGCAACAGCTTCTCGATCACCTCGTTGCGCAGGCCATGATCCCCTGATTTGAGTATGGTTTTGATCTCCTGGAGATCCTGGGCAGAGATGGATGTACGGCCGTCGCCGCTGCGAACCTTGGCAAGAAAGGACTTGGCGGTTTTATAATTGAGGTAGGTAGCGTCTCCCTCCTGAATCTTGGCGGAGTCCCGCAGCAGATAGGCGCCGGCGGCGGCGGTGGCGCGCGAGCAGAAGATCTGGCCGGTGAAGCCTTCCTTGACGAGCAGGGGCAAGCGGCCGGAATGGTCAATATGGGCGTGGGAGAGGACGGCATTGGAGAGGCTTTTGGGATCAACGGCCAACACCCGGTTCTTCGCCTCGGTCTCCTTGCGCCTGCCCTGATAAAGTCCACAATCAAAGAGAATGGTGTCGTGATCGGTAGTCAGGGTATGAAAGGAGCCGGTGACCTCGCGAACGGCCCCGAAGAATGAAACGTGCATAGATGCTCCTGAATGAGGAAAAGTGTGTTCCGGCAAAAGCCAGTAAGCACATCGGCTAAAAACTGCCTGTCGGTTGTAACAAAGCGGGGGAAAAAACTCAACGGCTATCCCCACTGCCGAGGTTCTGCAAAAACGCTCATTCGATACGCGCGTCGACACATATGCGGTAGGTTCGCGGGCCGCAATGGCCGCAGCGGACGATTATCGCATCGCTCACCTGCCGCCGGGCGGCGCGGGCGGCGGCGGCAACCATCTCCATCGAACGCGCAAACTCCCCTTGCCGACACAAGGCATAGAAGTGCAAGACTCCGCCGGGTCGCAGAACCGCCAGGCCCTCGGCAAGAAACTCCGCCGCCTGCGTCGGCCACGGCATGAGCAACCGATGAAAATCCTCGCCAAGCGCGGGCAAGACCTCGCGGGCATCGCCGCAGTAGAGGTCAATATTACCCGTGCCCTGATTGAGACGGAGGTTCTCCTCGGCGTAACGGTGCGCCAGGGGATTTTTCTCAATACCGACAATGGCTGCGGCGGCACTGTAGCGCGAGAGAATCAGGGGATAGGGAGCAATTCCCGAAAAAAGTGCCAGGATACGCTCGCCCGGCCGGACCAAGGAGGCAATACGTCGTCGTTCGTTACCGCTGCGCACCGAATAGTAGACCTGCGCAGGATTAAGTCGCAGGCGGACACCGAACTCGCGCACCTCGGTTTCCAGTCGCCGTTCTCCGGCAAGAATCCGTAAGGGGATGGTGCGATACTCACCACCATAATTGCCATCGCGCTTGGCCACCACCTTGATGCGCCGATTCGCGGTCAGAATCGCTGCGGCGATGCGCTGCTCGTGGATCACCAGGCCCGGCGGAACCAGGATGATGGCGATGTCACCAACGACGTCATAAGAGCCGACCAATTGTTGCAGGGCGTTGCTATCCAACGCTCCGCCAAGGAGGTCTTTGAGACGGCCGCTCATGGATTGGCTGCCTCGCTGCTCATGCCCGGGAAAACAGAAACAGCGCCATGAGCCGAACCCATGACGCTGCTGAGGTAATAACAGAGACGGACGTGGTGTGAAAAATCCCTATCAGAGTTTCACAACATTTTCTGCGGCCGGTCCTTTTTGCCCCTCGACGATGTCAAACTTCACCCGCTGTCCCTCTTCGAGAGACCGGAACCCCTCCCCTTTGATGGCCGAGTGATGGACGAACACATCTTTTCCTCCATCCTGTTGAATAAAACCGAAACCCTTGGAATTATTAAACCATTTCACTGTCCCTTCCGCCATGGCACGACTCCTTTCTGGCATAATCAAATTTCGACTTTTTGTAGACCACACAAAAAAGTCACCCGAATCCCTTCATATACTCGTACTTATAAAAAAATTTCAAATAAAAAATGGTTGCACGGTCATCTCTCTGTATTTTCTTCCTCGAAGACCCGTCACATCCCTCGGTACTGAGGTCCATTACGCCAAGTAGTTGAGAACATCTCTCACCCGAGAGTGGATTCGTTTTGACAGATAAGGCCCTGCTTTGGTCTGCTGAAAAACCTTTGATGTGACTATTGTTCTGTTACACTTGTTCAGCGGCTGTTTCTGTATAACTTGTGCAGACTATATCCCACAACCGCGAAAACGTCTCCAACCTCACCTTTTTCTTCCTTATAATAGCACAACACCGCACCCCGCTAAACATCCAGAAGCCTCACTCGCCCTTTACGCACGACAGCTGTTTTGTCCAGATGCGCGACTTTGCGGACGTTTGTAGGACATTAGGCTTGCCTTCTGCGAAGATTTGCTGTTGATTAATTCGTCGCTATATGATTATCTGAGCCTCGCAAGACTCGCCCGAATCAAATCTTTTCTTTTTTAATTTCAGTAGGTTTAGCATAAGGAGGAGGCAATGTTCACTATCGTCAAACGCGAAGAGATGTCCCAGGGAACGGTAATTCTCAACGAAATCGAAGCCCCCCTGATCGCCAAGAAGGCCAAACCCGGCCAATTCGTCATCCTCAAGGCCAACGAAGACGGAGAGCGCATCCCCCTGACCATGGCCGAGACTAACCCGGAAAAGGGCACCATCACCATTATCTATATGGTGGTCGGCAAGTCCACCGCCCTGTTCCGCGACCTCAAGGTCGGCGAGGGCTACCAAGATGTCATCGGCCCCCTGGGCAAAGCTACCCATCTGGAAAAGGTCGGCAAGGTGGTCTGTGTCGGCGGTGGCACCGGCGTGGCCGTGCTGCACCCCATCACCCGCGGTCTCAAGGATGTCGGCAATCAGGTCACCTGCATCATCGGCGCCCGTAACAAAGGGTTGTTGATCATGGAAGATCATATGCGCGCCGCATCCCACGATCTGAGGATCTGTACCGACGACGGCTCCTACGGTCATCACGGTTTTGTCACCGATGTCCTCAAAGAAGTGCTCCAGGGGGGCGACATCAAATTGGTGGTGGCCATCGGCCCGGTGCCGATGATGAAAGCGGTGAGCACCATCACCAAGGAATACCAGGTCGAAACCATGGTTAGCCTCAACCCTATCATGGTCGACGGCACCGGTATGTGCGGCGGCTGTCGCGTCACCATCGGTGGAGAGACCAAGTTCGCCTGCGTCGACGGCCCCGAATTCGACGGTCACAAGGTCGATTACGATGAGCTGATACTGCGGCTGCGCGCCTACCAGGAGGACGAGCGGAAGTGACACCAGAATTACTGCACCATTCGCGATGCCAAATAGATTATTACCCAATTATTATGGTGGGATAGGGTTTTCACATAAACATTGCCTGATGCGCAATCGTTAGCCTTTGGAGGAGATCATGTCGGAAGCAACTGGTAAAAAAGGCCAAATTTCCCGGGTTGCCATGCCCGAACAGGAAGCGAAAATTAGGGCCCGCAACTTTCTTGAAGTGCCGACCGGCTACACGGTCAAAATGGCCCAGGAAGAGGCAACGCGGTGCCTGCAATGCAAGAAGCCGGGCTGTGTCGATGGTTGTCCGGTGGGAGTCGATATTCCCGGTTTCATTGACCTCATCGCTCAGGGCGACTTTACCGCCGCCATCCGCAACCTGTGGAGCAAGAACGCCCTGCCGGCAGTTTGTGGCCGCGTCTGCCCGCAGGAATCGCAGTGCGAAGGTAAGTGTGTCGTCGGCAAGAAAGGAGAGCCGGTGGCCATTGGCAATCTCGAGCGCTTTTGCGCCGACTACGAACGGGAAAACGGTACCGGCGAATTGCCACCCAAGGCTTCTCCCACCAAGAAACGGGTGGCGGTGGTCGGCTCCGGCCCCTCCGGACTGACCGTCGCCGGCGACCTCATTGTCAAGGGCCACGAGGTTACCATCTTTGAGGCCTTCCACAAGCCGGGCGG
>CAYSON010000330.1:0-4468 GCA_964432635.1 uncultured Desulfopila sp. | reverse complement strand
GGCACCAAGGATGAGATGGAGCAGCACCACGACAATGGCAGCCTTGGCAAAGCCGACCACGGCACCGAGAAGGCTGTCGAACCACGAGGTAATGGTCAGTTTCAGCACATAGCTGAGTGCCTTGCCAAGCAGCACCACCAGCACATAGGTGACGAGAAAAATGACCACATAGCTGACCAGAAAGACCAGCTGCGGGTTGGTGGATATCTCTCGCAAAAGCGGGAGGATTCTGTCATGATAGCGACCGGCGGCGAAAAAGGCGAAATAGAGGGCGAGCAGCACCGTCACCTGCTTGAGCAGGCCGAGCCACAGGCCGCGGCCGACAAAGAGCAGCACAAAGCCGATCACCACCAGATCGTAGATTGTCGCCGTGGAAAACGTCATTCCTCCACCAATCCTTAAAAAAACCACTCCACCATCACCGCCAACAGCGAAAGGGTAGCAAGAACTGTTGAAACCGCAAGCTTTTTTTGGTTTTTCCGAGGTGCCCGCGGGAAACGAAACAAACGCCGACCTCTTTCCCGACTTCTTCAAAGAAGCGGTCGCCGAACTCTTCTCCCAGCAACGTTATGGAGCGGTCCTGCTGCGCCAGGAGGAGGTTGGTGCCGCCTGCCCCCCCGAGCAATTCCTCAGCGAGCAGGAGCTTGAGAGGTACCAGAACTATCGTCTGCCCAAGCGGCGGTGCGAGTTTCTTGGTGGCCGAATCTGTGCCAAGCTCGCCCTGCAACAGTACCACCCGGAGCTGCCCCTGCCACCGCAATTGATCGAAATCGCCAGTGCTCCCGGCGGCCGCCCCCTGCTCAGCCTCCCCGAAGTCACCATCTTCGACGACCTTTACCTCTCCATCAGCCACGGCGGCCATCTGGTCGGGGCGGTGGTCGCCGAAGTTCCCTGCGGCCTTGATTTGCAGCCAATCAGAAGCAATCTTGTGAAAGTGCGGGAGAAATACTGCTTGCCCGAGGAAGAGAGGCTTCTTGACAGCTCCCTGCCTGGGCTGGATGACGAATCGCGGTTGGTGCTGCTGTGGACGGCCAAGGAGGCGGCGAAAAAGGCGCTCAGTTATCGCCACATGTACGGGTTTCTCGAATTTCGGCTGGCAACGCTACGACCTCTCACCAGCAGCTGCTTTGCCCTGGGCCTTCACCTCGTCGCCGACAATGCAACAGGCGCTCCTGCAGAGCTTTTCGTGACCGCCGCCAGCATCAACGGTTACGGTGTGGCCCTCTGTTTTGTCGACAAAAAATAGCGTCATGCCCGAACTGCCGGAAGTCGAAGTCATCTGCCGCTCCATCCGTCCCCATCTTCTCGGCCGCACGGTCACCGCTGTTGCCGCAAGCGACAAGAGCCTGCGCCAACCCATCCCTCTCGCGGATCTGCGCCGCGAGCTGGTCGGCACGACCATCGTCCTGGTTAATCGCCGCGCCAAATATCTGCAAATCACCATCAACAGCGGGGCGATGCTCATCATCCATCTCGGCATGACCGGCAATCTCGGTTTTTTTCCAGTGGCGCAAGGTCTTTCCAAACACGACCACCTGCGCCTAACCCTCGACAACGAATGCGAGCTGCGCTACAGCGACAGCCGCCGCTTCGGCCTCATCCGCATGCTCTCTCCCGGCGAAGCGGCAACATGCGACCGCCTGGTCTTTCACGACATCGGCCCGGAGCCCTTCGCGCGCGTCTTCTCCGGCCATTATCTCCAGCAGCTGGCCAAGGACCGCCGGGTTGCCGTCAAGGTCTTCCTGATGAACGGTCAGGTGGTTGCCGGAGTCGGCAATATCTACGCCAGCGAAAGCCTCTTTCGCGCCGCCATCCGACCGCAGCGACCGGCCCAGAGCCTTTCCAAAAGCGAGTGGACGCGCCTGGTCAAAGCCGTCCGCGAGGTGCTGGCTGAGGCCATCGACTGCGGCGGTTCGACCATCTCCACCTTTCTCGACGCCAACCGGGAAAAGGGCTATTTCCAGATGAATTTCAAGGTGTACGGCCGGGAGGGCGAGCCCTGCACGAAATGCGGGGAAGAGGTCAAAAGCGTCCGCCTCGGTGGCCGCTCGAGCTTTTTTTGCGCTAAGTGCCAGCGCTAGACTGTTCCCCAGCCGCTACCTCCGGCAACCGGATGGACCTCGATCACCGTTCCCGGCAGAAATTCCTCTCTCCCGGGAGGAAAGAGCATGAAACAGGAGACAGTCTCGCTAGATGCGGCCGGACGCACCGTGCAGGTGCTACCGGCAAAAGTCAGCACCCCGGCCTTGACCTGGAGGAGATCGCCGGCGCGAAGCCGACACGACTCGCTCAGCATCGCTTCGATCCCCCCCGGCCGATAGTCTGTTGCTCCCTGCTGCAGCAGCAGCAGCGGCCCGACCAGCTCGTGAATGAGGGTGCGCACGGCATAGGGAGGACCGGGCAGGGCCACCACCAGGGTCGCGCCGAGCAGGCCGCAGAGGATGGAGCGCCCCGGCAGCATCGGCAAGTGATCGAACATAACGGTGCCTCCGGCGTCGACAAAGGCCTGCTGCACTAGATCGTATTTCCCCGGCCCCATGCCGCCGGTGGTCACCGCTAGGTCGATATCACCCCTGGCCACCCGAGCAAAGATCCCCGCAACCGCCTCCACTTTGTCCGCCACCAAACGTTGCTCGACCACCTCCGCTCCGTAGCGCGGCAAGAGGTGGCGGAGCAGCAGGGTGTTGACCGAGAGCTTTCTGCCGTCGGCAAGTGGATCCCCCGCCGCCACCAGCTCACTGCCGGTGCAGAAAAAGGCCGTCCGGGGACGCCGCGCCACCACCAGCGTCTCCACTCCCGCCGAGGATAGCGTCACCAAATGATCGACGCTGACCCGGGCACCGCGCTCAAGCAACGCAGCACCCCGGGCGATATCGCTGCCCTGGTCGCGCACATAGGTGCGTTTGCCCGTCATGGCATCACCAGCGACCGCCACCATCTCCCCCAGGCGCCGGCACTGCTCCTGGGGCACCACGCGCTCCCCCCCGGCGGGAACGAGAGCGCCGGTAAAAATACGGCAGGCGCTCCCGGACAAGAGCGTTCGGAAGGGGTCGCTGCCGGCGGCGATCTCGCCGACCACCCGAAAGAGGACCTGCTCGCCCTCCCTTTTTCCCGGGGGGCACAGCACATAGCCATCGCGCAGCGACTCGGCCCCAGCGGGGTGGTCCACCGCCGCCGTCACCCTGTCGCCGACGATACGACCCATCGCGTCACCGGTCGCCACCTTCTCCGCGCCGACACGGCTGATGCCGGAAAAGGCTTGCGCCCCGACAAGATCAAAGATATCCATTAGGCAGTCCTCTTTTCGGGAATTCGGATCAGCTTCGTCTTGTGGCGAGGAAGGTCCCCCGGCATCGCCAACAGCTGATGTACCTTTCCATTGATCGGAGCCGGTTCATGATGCGCTATCCTTCGACCACCACCAAACTGGTGGTTCTTCTCGGCCATCCCCTCGGCCACTCCCTGTCGCCGCTCATCCATAACACCATGTTCGATTATCTTGGCCTCGATTACTGCTATCTGCCGGTCGAGGTGACCACGGAAAATCTCACCGCCGTTTTCAACGGCTTGCGCCGGATGAACGTCGTCGGCTGCAACGTCACCATCCCCCATAAGATGGCAATCCTTGATCTCCTCGATGAGCTCGATCCCCAGGCGGCACTCCTCGGCGCGGTCAACACCGTCTGTTTTCACGGCGGTAAAGCCATCGGCTATAACACCGACGGGCAAGGCTTTATCCGCTCCCTGGAGGAAGCCGGCATGGCCGGCGTCGCCGGCAAAAACATCTTTGTTCTCGGGGCGGGCGGCGCGGCGCGGGCCATCGCCATGAGCCTGGCCGCAAGTGGCGTCGCCAGCATCTACCTGTGCAACCGCAACCGCGCCAAAGCCCTGGCCCTGGCCGAAGAGATTAATATGAAGATCAGGCCCTGCGCCGAGACAGTGGCAGCCGAGCTGTCGGCCCAAGGCCCGGTGCTCGAACGCTGCCAGCTGCTCGTCAACACCACCAGCGTCGGCATGCATCCGCACCACGATCACCTGCCCATCGCCGCCGAGGCCCTGTCGGCCCACCTCACCGTCGCCGATATCGTCTACAATCCACATACCACCAGGCTGCTCGCCGCCGCCCAGGCGGCTGGCTGCCCTGTGGTCCACGGCATCGGCATGCTCATCCACCAGGGGGCTCTAGGCTTTTCCCTGTGGACCGGCAGCGAACCACCCATCGACCGCATGCTGGCCACGGCTTTGAGCCACCTTGCCAAGCTCTCCGCCACCACCTAGCACCACCCCGCCAGCTCACTGACGTTTCAGCACCGCCAGAACCCGGTTCAGGTCGAGAAGCTTATAGGGGCGCAACACCGCCCCGGAGAACCCGTGCCGAATATTGTCGCGAAAGAGCTCGCTGGCGCCGTCATTACAGGAAACGATCACCGGCACGCGCTGATCGGCCTGGCGCAGGGCGGCGAGAAAG
>CAYSON010000329.1:0-4483 GCA_964432635.1 uncultured Desulfopila sp. | reverse complement strand
CTAGTGGCGTTTCCCCGCCGCTCTCTTCGATCCATCCCTGCAGATTGTGGCGATGGCTCAAGACCTGTGAGGCCAACTCCACCAACTTGTCAACCTCAAGACGGGAGGCGCCGGTGGCGGGCAATCGGGTTGCCGGCTGATACTCCAACGCCCCCATACCTCGAGAACCGGTGTAGCAAAGACGCTCCACCGCATTGAACGATTCCGGCAACCGTCCGGAGCGGGCCAGCCAGGCATCGATGAGCATATTGCCAAACCGATCCGGCAATGAATCCGCCAAGAGCCCGGGAAGACCATGGAAAGTTTGCACTTGCAGCGATGGAAATGAGTAGAGCCGGCTGGACAGCGGCATCTCTATCGGTGCCACCTCGATACCGCTATTGATAAACGCGCGGTCATACTCAAAGGTTGCGGTGGCGGCCCCATCGTCCAGCGATACCGCACCGATGGTCCGTCCCCACAGGTTGACCTTGGCCGTTGTGCTCACCCCTCATCCCCCCACTGCCACGGCTCCTCCTGCGGAGATTTCCTCTTGCCGCTGGCCCGCTGCCGCGCCTTGCCTTTCAGCTTGAGCAAATCCATCGGCCGCAGCCTGGCCTCAGGCACCAATGATTCCAGGCGATCGATGAGTTCCAGTACCCGCAGAAGGCGGATCAAGGTCGACATCTGCGCCGTGGCCCCAGCCTCAATTCGCTCCACCGTCCTCTTCGATACCCCCGCCTGCTCGGCCAGCATCTCCTGCGTCAACTGCAGTTCCAATCGACGCTGCGCCAGACGTCCGCCCAGTTCGGCAAGAATTGCCTTGTCGGTCAACAAACCTTCTATCTTCACCGGAGGCCCTCCATCAGTATACCCGGAGTATATCGTAATTTTTGACGACTATAAAGTGAAAATATGGTTTTATCGCCAGTAATGACGATTTAAAGAAGGTGTATTCGAAAGACACTACTTGCTCAGTAAACGTTCTGCGGCCGCCTCTGCTTGTTGTATCAATTCCGGCCGGAGCAGAGCCGCGTCGGGGGAGTTCAGGCCGCATCCGCGGATAAGGGTGGTGTCGGAAAAGATCTGCAACTGGCTGAAGAAGCCATTGTAGCGGGGAAAGATATCGCCAAAAAAATCCTCGCTGTCGGCGCCCTGGGTCTGGATGAACACCAGTTTCTTGGCGCTTGCCAGGCGGTGCTTCTTGGTCGCGGTCATGAAGTCGGGGGTAAGGAAGGAGTAGATACGGTCGATGAAGCCTTTCAGCTGTGCAGTCACCTCCCCCCAGTACACCGGGGTGGCCAGGATGACGATATCGGCCCGGGAAAAATCGGCGAGAACCTCACGCAGATCATCGTCGATGACGCAGGTCTCACTTCTCAGCTTACAGGCACCGCAGGCCTGACAGCCTTTGTACTTGAGGGTGTTGAGATGATGCGCCCTCACCTCGCTGCCGGCTCCAGCCAGCCTGTCGGTAATAATCGAAGCAAGGGCCGTACTGTTACCGTGTTTTCTGGGACTGCCGAGAATCGCCACTGTTTTCTGCATCGGATTTCTCCTGCTCGATGATAAGGGTGGGTATTGCGATGATCCGGTGGCGGGCGTTGGTGGTCACAAGACAGTAGCGACGCGCTGCTATCTCGCCATCGGCACGTCGAGAATGCGAAAGGGGAAGCTTTTCTTCTCATAATCAACCACAAAGACCTCAAGCACTCTCCTGATCACCGCAAAGGACAGATCATCCCAGGGAATGTCTTCAAGGTTGATCAGTTGCACCTCAAGGCTCTCGTCCCCCGCTGCGTATCTACCCGCTTCCAGTCGCGCCAGAAACATAAAGTAGAGCTGGTCGACGATGGGCAGATTGAGCAGGGCATAGGGCTGAAGATCGATAAGGACAGCCCCGGCTTCCTCTCTCGCTTCCCGCCGGGCAGCCTCCTCGATGGTTTCCCCGTTCTCCATGTATCCGGCGGGAAGGGTCCAGGTTCCCAGACGGGGCTCGATGGCCCTCTTGCAGACGAGGAGCTTGCCCTTCTCCATGACAATGGCCCCGACAACCATCTTGGGATTGTGGTAGTGGATGGCATGGCAGCCGCCACAGATGAATCGTTGCCGGTCATCTCCTGGAGGGATGCCGAGTTGCACCGGCGAACCGCACGCTGAGCAATAGTTCATGGGCGTGATCCTTCAACTGGTCAAGGGAAAGAGCCTATTCGGCCAGGGTCTCGTAACAGGCGTCGGTCGCTCCGCGAAGCAGTTGCAACGTCTCTATGTCGACGGCGAAAAAACAGGCGTCGCTGCTGGAGGCGAAGGCGGTCAGATGCGGATGCTTGGCCAGGAACCTGCGGCGGGTATCGACAAGGATCGCTTGATCCGAGAGCAGCCGGAATCTTCCGCGCAGCGTCAGGGCCTGCATGGTCTGTCGATCCTTGCCGGCAAGGCGGTTGTCGATGAGCACCGAAACCGTGCCATTGCCCTGTAAGTTCATAAACTTCCTGGTGTCCTTGAGAGTGACCATATAGAGCACGGTACAGTCCTGGTCACAGATATAGGCCATCAGTGAGCAGTGCGGCCCGTCTTGGGAAGAGGTGGCCAGGACACAGAGATCCTCTTGCCGCAACATCGTTTGCATAGCCTGGTGCATACCTTGTCCCGTTTTGGTGTTCGTCTCAACCGTCAGCCTGATCCGCATGGCTGGGTGAAGTTACGCTATCTATGCAAGGGGGGCTCAGCGCACCCCTTGCATAGATAGCGTAATACATTCCCCTCCACTATTCATCACCCTTTTCACCCTTCCCGCCACCATGGTCCCTGGCAATGAGCATATAGATTGACGGGATGACAAACAGGGTAAACAAGGTGCCAATGGCCATCCCCCCGACCAGCACCAGACCGATGGAATTTCGCGCCAGTGCGCCAGCCCCGGTGACCAAAGTCAGGGGAAAATGGCCGGCGATGGTGGCCCCGGTGGTCATCAGTACCGGACGGAGTCGGGTGATCGCCGCCTCGACGATGGCTTGCCGCTTGGACAGGCCTTGCTCCTGGAGCTTATTGGCAAACTCCACAATGAGGATACCGTTTTTCGAAACCAGGCCGACGAGGGTGACAAGCCCTACCTGCGAGTAAATATTCATCGTTGTCGTCCACCCGTGGGTCCAGAACTGCACGCTTGGATCGGGCATTTTCAAAAAGGTGAATATCAGCGCCCCGAACATGCCCAGGGGCACCGACCCGGCGAGAATGATAAAGGGATCGCGGAAACTGTTGAACTGGGCGGCAAGCACCATAAAGATGAGAATCACCGCCAAAGCAAAGGCCGGCAGGAATTTGTTGCCCTCGGTGCGCAGCTGCCGCGATTCGCCTGTATAGTCAATCACGTAGCCTTTGGGGAGAATCTTCATCGCCTCATCTTCGAGAAAGCGCAGGGCCTCATCCAGCGGCCGGATGGCCACCCCGCTGATCTTTACCGCATTGAGCTGCTGGAAGCGGTTGAGGGAGCGGGCTCCGGTGGAATTCTTGATGGTGGCGACAGTTGAAAGCTGCACCAGATTGCCGCCTGGTCCGGTGACATAGATGTTCTCCAGCTGGCTGGGGTTGAGCCGCTCGACCCGGGAAATCTGCAGGATCACTTTGTAGCTGCGACCGGCGATATTGAAACGGTTGACAAAATTACCGCCGAGCATGGTGCCGATATCCGAGCCAACCTGCTGCAGATTAAGCCCGAGATCGGCCACCTTGTCACGATCGATGACCATTTCCGACTGGGATTGATCCATCTTCACATCGATCAGCGGGGGAAAGGCAAACATCTTGCTTTCGATGGCCTTCATCTGAATCTGCTGGGCAAACTTGAGGATCTGCTCGGTCTCTGCCGTTGAAGCGATGATGAATTCCACCGGAAACTGCCCACCTCCGGGCAAAGCCGGAGGGGTTACCGGGAACATGCGGACTCCCGGGATGGCATGGAGTTTCTGCTGCACCTCGGGCATGATTTGGAAAACATTACGTTCCCGTTTCTCCCAGGGTTTGAGAACCATGCCACCGAATCCAGAGTTGGCAAAGGTAATCTGAAAGGTGAAGTCGGTCTCCGGGACGCTCAAAAAGGCCTTATTGGCGGCTGCAGCGTAAAGGCTGTTCTGGTCAAGGGTCGAGTTTGCCGCCCCATCGAGGATGCCGAAGATAACCCCCTGGTCCTCGGCCGGTGCCAACTCCTTGGCCGACATCATGAACATGGGGAAGGCGAGAACAACCAAAACCAGCCACACCATATAGACAGCAGGCCGTGCATTGAGGGTGCCGTCGAGCAGCCAGCGATAAAATGCCTGGATTTTTTTGAAATCCCGAGCGATTTTCCCGGAAAAGCCTTTGTTTTCATTTCCGGCTCGGAGAATCTTCGCCGACATCACCGGCGACAGGGTAAGGGCGACTATCCCCGAGATGGTCACCGCCCCGGCGAGGGTGAAGGCAAACTCCCGAAAGAGTGACCCGGTCAGCCCCCCCTGCAGCC
>CAYSON010000328.1:0-4493 GCA_964432635.1 uncultured Desulfopila sp. | reverse complement strand
AGCAGGAGTGGAGAAAGTACCCGGAGAAGTAGAGGTCGTGGAGGTGGAGATTGTCCTCGATCTGCAGGGTGTGTTGGCGGATCTCGGTGATGATGTCTCCGGCGATGGCGCACACCAGGCTCCCCTTGGCGAAAAACTTGTAGGTCATGACCCCGAGACCGGTGCCATGATCTTTCAGGACGACGTGAAAATCGTTCTTGCTTGGAAATAGCGGATTGTTTCCAAAACTGGGTGGGTACATGGCTCTGTTTCCTGTCGTATGGAGGTGGGAGAGAGGGGGTCGGAGAAACGCCAAAAGTGGGGTGCAAATTTTCGCGATGAATACACCTTTTCATTTCGCTAAGCAATAGCTTTTTTTGTTCAGGGGGGGCTTGGGCGAAAATATTTTTTATGATGTAAAATCAATATAATAAGATCAAGACAGTGAAGACGGCAAAAATCACTTACATCACTTTTTGCAACCTTTGGCAATGAATCCCATGGGTTCTGAAAATTCGCCACCGAAAAAGGCGGCAAAGCCTGCAGGGACGCGGGAGGGCAAGGGAAAACCGCTGCAGGGCAGGGGTGTTCCATTATATTATGTGCGAAAGAGTCATGTGAGGGATAGGTATGTCGGTCCCACCGGGGGCGGCGGGATGTCGACGGGATGAGGGCGAGGGAGTTTCCCCTGTCAAAATGGGCGGGAGTGTTTATCATGGAGAGAACCCGAACCCTCAAGAGAGACCTCTCGACACCGCCATGGATATCGATCGTTGCCAGTCGCAGAAATCGCCGCTTGCCCCGAGAGACTGGGTTGCCTCGCTGACCTTGACCGGAATCCTCCACCTCCTGGTGGTGGTCACGGCCGCGCTGCCGCCGGGCAATTATTTCTTTCCTTTTATCGGTGAGGATTTGCACCAGCAGGAGCTGGCTAGTGACGCCGGTGGTGAGGGTGATTTCGCCAGGGCTGGAGAAGAAACGTTGTCCTCGGTTCCTTCGCCAGCCGGTGCTGCAAGTGCGTCGACTTCCGGCGATGGTGACCCCTACCGCGGCGCCGGTCGTCGCCAGCTGGAGCGTGGCCGGGGAGGGTCTGCCGCTATCGCCGGCCTTGATGCGTCTCCTCAGCTGCTCATGGTCAAGGCAGGATTTCGATCGCTCACCCAGACCGAGCCGACGCCACGCCTCTTGCCGCCGTCACTGTCCGCCTCGACCATTCCGGCCAAGCCGGATAAGAGCCTGCTCCAGGAGGTGGCCGACGATGCCGAGACGGTGCTGCTCGGCAATGTCTTTCAAGATGCCGTGCCCCTCCAGGGCGGGGCGGCGGGCCTGCTCGCCGGTGAAGAGGACTTCCTCCGTCGCCTCCGCAGCGATATAGAGGATGGCCGTCTCGACATGGGTTTTGCCGACTTTGTCCTCGCCGCTGAGTACTACCACCTGGTGCATTCACTGTTACCGCTTGGGCAGCAGCCGGCCTTTTCCCTGGACCAGGCCGTGGGCCGCTATAAAGAGCGCTTGGCCGCGGTGGCCGAGGGGATGCCCAAGCAGCTCGACGCCTACTGGCTGGTCATGCTGCTGCAGCGCTACTCCGACAGCAAGTTCTACCCCGGTAACGGCAGCGGCATGCTGCTCGATGGCCTTTTTCACCAGCAAAACGATTGCGAGGGGGGCACCAAGGAGGTGCTCGCTTACCTGCGTTCGCTCTACCCCGATTTGCCGCTAGGTACCAATCGCGGCATGCTGCAAACCACCAGCGGCGAGTTCATTGGCCACATGCAGGGCTACATCGGGCCTGGGGAAATGAGCACCAAGATCCTCGACAACAATCAGGGTCTGATCATCGAAACCACCCGCATCGGCCCGGAATCGGTGGTGCCCTACCAGAGTGGCGAGATCTTTCCCCTCGAGGATTTCGTGGTCCGCTATTATCCCCAGCTGGTGGTCGGTACGCCGCTTGAAGCCCTGCTCGGCGCCAGGGGTGGTGGCACTCCCGGGGTGGCCGACGGTGGGCGAATCGTCGGCACCAGTGATCATCCTTTGAAGATGAGTTACGGTGGCAGCTCTGTGCTCCTCGCCGACCAGCTCTACGATCTTGATGCCATCAGGACGCAGCGTATCGCCAATGAATTTCAGCGCAGCAAGGTGCCGAGCTGCAACCCGCGCATCGATCCCGGCAAGATTGATCGTGCCAACCTCTTCAGCAATTTCGTCTCCATCGACCGCAAGCTGCGCAAGGCGCTCATTGACCACTATCTCGCCGATCTGCCCTACTGGGAAAATGAGATCATGCCACAGTGGCGCCAGCCCCGTTTTCTGCCGACCTACAACGATCTGGTGGGCAGCCTTGCCGCAGCTGACGACGCCTTTTCCGGCCACCTCCAGGTGGATGGCGACAACACCGTGCCGGCCCTCACCTTGAAAAGTCACGGCCTGTTCCTGCGCCAGCTGGCGGCGGCGGAAAAGGATGAGGACGCCCCCTTCTACGGTTCAGGAAAGCGCGACTGTCAGGCTCGAACAATTCTCGACGAAACCCTGCTCGCATTTCTCTTTCGTTCGCCGCAGGGACCGGGCCTCTTCTTTCTGCCCGAGCCGACCCAGCCCCTGCACTGGCGCGAGGTGATAAACGATATCCGCAACCATTGCCTGGCGGTGTCGCGACAGGACGCCTCAAGGACAATGGTGGCGGAGCTCGAAACCGAGGCCACCGCTGGCGGCAGTTCCTTTCGCCGTGAGCTCTACCACCAGGTACGCGGGCGAGGGCTTGGGCCGCAGGAAAACGACGATGCGCCGCTCTACCAGCAGGCCGTGGAGCAATTGCTGGCTGGTGTCGAAGAGGGGGAGAGCCTGGCCATCCTGGCGACACGGCAGTCGGCGGAGAGCAGCACAGCGGAACCGAGTGTTGCCGAGACGCTCGCGCGCCGAGGACAAAGCGGTCTCAACGGCGGTCTGCTGTACGACGGTGTCGATTTTTTCGGGCCGGACCGTTTTGTAGAGTTGCTGGGGGCCTACGGCGAGCGTCGGGACCTGCGGCTTTCCGTGGGGCGGGCGCAGGAGCTGGTGGCAACGGCGGCGGAGATTATGGATGACAGCCAGGGGGCAAGGTTGCTGGCCCGCTGGCGGGAAAAGGCGGTGTCAGCGGAACTGCGGCTGGCCGCCGCCATGCACCTGGCGCGTCTTTCAGGCGAGTCGCAGGCCAATATTTCCCGTCTCGCCGCCCTTGACCTCGAGGCTCGCCGCGATTTTCGCGCCAGGACCCTCCTGGCTCTTCTCGATCACGGCCTGTCGCTTGAGGATGCCCGCCTCGTCCTGGCCTCGCGGAGCTCCCGTCTTCTTGGGGGCCTGCCGAGCTTTGCCTCTGCCACTCAGGGCGCTGCCAACCATGCGCACCTCTTTGTCGACCTGGCTGAACTGATCAAGGCCCTGGCGGCTGTTCCCGAAAAGCGTGTTGCAACCGCGCTGCAGCAACGGTTGGAGGAAGGTCTTGTCGCCGATTTCTCGGCCCGGCCGCCTTCCGCAGTGAGTGGCGCCGACTACGGCCTGCTCTTCAACAAGCTGGCAGTGCTCGCTTTGTTGCGTCAGCGACTCGCAGCGGTCGGGGACCAGCCTCTGGTCGATGGCTGGTGGCAGGCCTTTCTTTCCTTTGCCGCCGATCAGCCGGTGGGCAAGTTGATGCTCATGCCGGTGGTAAATCTCGCCAGCCAGGACCGGACCGCCGAGGCCATCGCCCTGGTCATCGCTGCCCAAGGGAGTGCCTTTGATCGTCTGCGCGTACCGGGTGGACAGCGTGGTGCCAGCCTCGGCGAGGCCAAGCAGCTGCTGGGGATCGGCAACGTCGTCGCCCGCCTCCTGCCCCTGCTCGATCCGGCCCAGCGCGCCGCTCTCGCCGAGCGTTTTGCCGGCAAAGGAGCCCAGGCGGCCTGGTATGTGGAGCGGCTGCACCGACGCGTCGCCCCGATCCTGCAGGCGTATGGGCCTGCCACTCCAAGCGGCTATGATGTCGCCGATCCCTTGCTGCAATTTTATCGCGACGACAAGGTGCGCGAATCCTTTGCTTTGCTTGCCTATTTCCAGGAAGGTGGCGTTGAACTGCGCTTTCGCCGTTCCCTGGACCTGGCGGCGATCAAGGATCCGGGGTCGATCAAGATCATCGAGGGGGAGCGACGCATCACCCGTCAGGACATGTCACTTCTCACCCTGGCCCTCAATCCCACCAACAGTCCCGAGACGATGCGTCGCGCCTGGGAGGATACCCTCGTGGTGGTCGGCAAACATCAGGGGCTTGCACCACTCGACCACAATCTGCGCCGCTATCTGTTCGCCCCGCACTATCCCTATCTGATCGAAAATGACTCCGGCCTCTTCTTCTCCCCGGAGACGGTGGCTGATTTGCACAACGCCGACCGCTGGGGTGGCCGCAACGATCTCCTTCTCAGCAGTTACCTCCATTTCCGCCATTTGCCGGAGCGGCTGCCGGACTGGCTGCGCCGTGCTGCCATGGCGCGAAGCGAGTGGGAGCT
>CAYSON010000327.1:0-4501 GCA_964432635.1 uncultured Desulfopila sp. | reverse complement strand
GCGGTGTGGCCAAGGGCGATAAAGCTGGCCTGGTGTCGGTTCCTCAGGTCTTCCAGTGCCTGGTAGCGGAGCAGACGGGCCGCCTCTTCCGGGGAGCGCCTTTCCTGGGCCTGCAGCTGAGGGACATCCACCGCGGCGGTGACAAAGGGGATACCCAATGCCGTGCAATGTTTCGCAATGAGACGTATTTCTTCCGGGCTCTCGGCAGGGCGCAGCCCGTGATCAATATAGGCGACAGTCAACCGCAGGCGCAGCTCGATGGCGTGCAGCAGATGAAGCAGGGCCAGGGAATCGCTGCCTGCGGAGACCGCAACCAGGACCGCGTCACCTTCCTTGAGCAGCCGGTGGCAATTGATAAAACAAGCGACACGATTGACCAGGGGCTCGAGGTTCATGAGTTTCTCGCTCATTTTTGCTGCCAGGTCGACATTTGTACAATTCCTTCTTGAGTTTCCTCTGCTTTTGTGTAAATACACCAGCATTCGGCCGAACTCAAGAAAGCTCTCGTTCAGCAATTCGGTGTCGCATGGCCAGCAGATTGAAATTTCTCATCGTCGAAGACGAGTTCGTCAGCAGAATCCTGCTCAAGGAGCTGCTACTCCCTTTTGGCGAGTGCCTGACCGCCTGCAACGGCAACGAAGCGGTCGACATGCTCCGCCGCTCCTGTGAAGGCCAGGGAGACCGCTTTGATCTGGTCTGTCTTGATATCATGATGCCGGGAAAAAATGGTCATGAAGTGCTCCGGGAACTGCGGCGCATCGAGGCGGAAAAGGGCTTTTGTGGGCGGGAGGTCACCAAGGTGTTCATGGTCACCAGTCTCGACGATTCAAAGAACATTATCGAGGCCTTGGTCGTCGGCCGCTGTGAAGCCTATTTGACCAAACCGGTGAGTCGCAATCATCTTGAGGAGCACCTTCGCTCCCTGAGCCTGATTGATCCCGTCTGTTGAATCTTCCAGTTACAACCATTCACCGCCAATGGGCAGAGCGCTTTGACACCACACCCGCAGCTCCAGGCCATCCGTGAGCATCTTGCCACCCAATTCAACCTGTCGATTGAGCAGGTCGACTCCCTCTTGCCGAGCTTCATCGATACCCTAGGCAAGCATATGAGCGCACTCGAGCAGGCCTTGGGCTCGCAAGATCCGCTGCTCATCGGCAAGGCAGCCCATACCATCAAGGGCGCCTTTTTGAATCTCGGCATGGGGGAATGCGCCCGCATCGCTCTGGATATCGAAGAAAAGGGCCGGATTGGCGGAAGTTTACCGGAGTTCCAGCAGCTGATCGAGGACCTGCGCGGCCACCTCACCTCTCTCCTCAAGTAACCTTTGTCTCCGCACAGCGTATCAACTCCGCGATAAGGACTGTTGGCGCAGTTGTTCGAGCAGGCGGAGATGAATGTTGTCAAAACCGCCGTTGGAGAGAACGACCACCACATCCTCCGGTTTCAGGACCTCGCCGAGCCTTGCTAAAATGGCATCGGTGTCGGCCAGGGCTTCGGCAACCAACTTTCTTTCTCCGACCAGATCGGCAGCAAGACGGGCCGATGAAAACCGTTCCTGCGGCGGCAGGGAGGCAAGCGGCACCGGCTCTCGCAGGAAGACGAGGTCGGCACTGTCAAAGGCGGTGACGTACTCCTGCTGAAACACCGCCCGTCGAGACGAATTCGTTCGCGGTTCGAATACCGTCACCAGTCGACGGCCTGGGTAGGCGGTTTTAAGCCCGGCCAAGGTTTCGCGCACCGCCGTGGGATGGTGGGCAAAGTCATCGATCACCACCACGTCGTTTTCTATCCCGCGCACTTCCTGACGCCGTTTGACGCCGGAAAAATCCCTTAAGCCTTGGCCGATGAGCTCTGTGGCCACACCTAGATGATCAAGAACGGCCGCCACGGCCAGGCTGTTGAGGCAGTTGTGGCGGCCGGAGAGGCTGACCTGCATCGTCGCCCAGGGTTGATCGTTTTTGATTATACTGAAAATGCTGCCGCCTGCGGCGGGAGAGGCGGTGGCGAGCTGCCAGAAATGGCGGGGGGAGGTGCCGTAAAATTGCACCGGGCAAGGGGCCTCGGCCACCACCTCGACCACATTGGCGTCGTCTCCGTTGGCGACGATCAGTCCATCAGGGGGCAATAGGGTGACGAACTTGCGAAACATGCGTTTGATCGCGTCGAGGTCGGCAAAGATATCGGCGTGATCGAATTCGAGCGAGGTGATGATAGCAAGTTTGGGTCGATAGTGGAGGAATTTCGATTCCTTGTCAAAGAAGGCGGTATCATACTCGTCACCCTCGGCGATAAAAAAGGGACCATGACCAAGGCGGAAATTGCTATTGAAGCGGCCGACGATGCCACCGATCATGAAGGACGGATCGTGTCCGGCCTGATCGAGAACGGAGGCGAGGAGCGAACAGGTGGTTGTCTTGCCATGGGTGCCGGAGACCACGATCGAGGTTCGCTCGGCAATTAAAAAATGGGCCAGAGCCTGGGGAAAGGAGAGATAGGAGATCCTCAGGTCGGCCAGGGCCAGGGCCTCGGGGTTTTCTTTGCTGATGACGTTGCCGACCACCACCAGGTCGGGACGCTCTCTGAGGTTGGCGGCCTGATAGCCGATTGCCACCGGAATGTCGAGAGCGCGGAGAAAATCGGACATGGGCGGATACACCTGGTTGTCGCTACCGGTAACCCTGTAGCCAACCTGCTGCAGCATCCCGGCAAGGCCCGCCATGCCGGTGCCGCAGATACCCATGAGATGGACGTGCCTGATCGACTGCGCGGGTCGGTTGAGCGTCTCATCGAGGACGCTCATGACTTGCCCTCGCGGACCGTCTTCTCGATAGCTTGGTAAATGGCGGCAAAGGAGGAGGCGAATGCGGCTGGACTGATACGGCCGACCTCGATGAATTTAACGGCGATTTCCTTAGCCATTTTCAGGATGACTTCGTCGGGGATATTCGTTTCCGCTGCAGGCGATGGTTTCTTGTCGTTGTCTCGCATAGGTCGTTTTATGGCAAAGGAAAAAAATACGCCTCCGTCGCATGAAGAAGGCCAATTCGTCATAGAAGCGGCGGAGGCGTGGGGCGAGCGGGGAATAACCGATCAAGCCATTCCCGCCGCGCCATCAGTAATACGGCAATCGCATAATTTTTTCCAGGGATTTATCCCCGGTAGGGGAAGTGTGGCGAGAGAATGGTGCGGGCGGTGTGCAAGATACTTTTTGTGCGGGTTTTGATTGAAGTCAAGGCAGTGTTGCGGAGAAGACGTATGCTGCAATGAAAAGGACTGGCGTGGCAGGAAAGCGACGTTCTGTCCGATACCAAGCAAACACTCATTACCAGAGGAGAAAAAAGATGAAACTGCTTGATCTCAACACCACCAGGGAATTCACCGAGGGCGCGATGAAACGGTTCTTTTTAGTTGAGGATTCGGAGTTTTTCAAGATTATCAACTTCAATCTGCGTGCCGGTGTCACCTTTCCCGTGCATTCCCACGATCTTGACGGGGAGCTGTCCATTCACGTCATCGAGGGAGAGGGGGTCTTTCTCGGAGAGAACAACATGGAGTTTCCCGCCAAGACCGGACAAATCCTCATCTCACAGATCCGTGAGCCGCACGGAGTGAAGGCAACGACAGATATGCGCATTGTTGTCACCATCGCCCCGCCGATCTGATTGCAGTAGGTGTAAATATGAGACCACCACTCAAGAACCAAGCCGGCAGCCGCAGCAGATGATGTCAATTGCTCATATAGACCATCTGATAGGCAGTCAGACCTTTCTCGCCTTTGTCGGTACTGATCTGAATGGTCTCGCTGCCCTTGGTAAAATGGATAACAGCGCTGTCCTCCTGCTCGGCCTGGAAAGCGGTCTTCCAACCTTTGCCTTGCATCTCTTGCTTGTAGAATTTCATCAGGGCCTGGTTGTCGGCATTGACCTCAAGCATGGCCATGGCACTGTTGCCCATGTCCATCACCTGGACGATTTTGGCCCCGGAGTAGACAGGCACCAAGGCGAGCTTGTTCGGCAGCTCCATGGCAGCCAGGGGCGGTGCGGTGACCAGCAACAGCAGGAAAAATTTTACTAACAGTCGGGAGCAGAGCGTTCTCGGTTTCATGGCAATCTCCTTTGGGGTTGAACCCAATAAACAGGGTGGATCAAACGCAACGAGCACCTACAGTCGACGACCGTAAGTGCTCGTTGAAAATTGGCTGGGGAGCAGGGATTCGAACCCCGATAAGCGGAGTCAGAGTCCGTTTCACGGCTGATTTTTATGGTTTTATGTGAAGTTATGTGAAAGACATTTTCCGTTGTAATTACTTGTAATACTGTCAAAACGATGTTAATATGTTTCATATAGTTTAATTCTTCCTCCCGTTGCTTCATCGAAATTTTGGGGGACAAACGGGGGACAGAATTTAGGGAGGCCTGAACATATTTTACCCCTTCCGCAAAAAATCCGGTTATACCGGGGGACAGACGACACCGGTCGGGGGACAAATCGGGGGACA
>CAYSON010000326.1:0-4502 GCA_964432635.1 uncultured Desulfopila sp. | reverse complement strand
TCCAGCCGTAGACGAATTCGATCACCACCAGGGCGGCGATGTTGGTGGTCGACAGTGGCAGCAGGATACGCCAGCAGAAATCCATGGCCGAGGCCCCGTCGAGCTTGGCCGCCTCGCACAGCTCCTCGGGAATGGTCAGGAAAAACTGACGGAACAAGAAGGTGCAGGTGGCCGAGGCCACCAGCGGCAGGATAAGCCCGGTATAGCTATTAAGCAGGCTCCACTCCAGGGCGATCTCGAAATCGTTGCCGGTGAACCATTGCACCACCGCCCCGAGATGGAGGGTGTTGACCAGCCACTGCAAGGGGCCGAGCATATTGGCGGCCATCTCGTAGGTAGGCAGGATGCGCACCTCCACCGGCAGCATCAGGGTGCAGAAGACGGTGGCGAACGCCACCTGGCGCATGCGATAGTTGAAGTAAACGATGGAAAAGGCGCCAAGCATCGACACGACAATCTTGCCCAGGGTGATGCCGCTGGCCATGATAAAGGAGTTGATCAGCTGCCGCCCCAGATGTCCTTCACTCCAAGCCGCGCCGAGGTTGACAAAGAACTGGTCCCCGGGAACAAGCGGCATCGGCACCCGCACCACCTGGTCGAGCGGCAGGGTGGCGGCGGTCAGCGCATAAAAGATGGGAAAACCGACGACGCAGATGCCCACGAGGAGAAAGACATAGGTCAAAGTATCGAGCACTGGGGTGCGTTCAACCATCATGGCGATCACATGGTATATTGGACTTTCTTTTCAACGTAACGAAACTGCAGCACAGTAATGGTGATAATCAACACCATCAGCACCAGCGATTGCGCGGCCGAAGCCCCCATATTGAGCCCGATGAAGCCGTCTTGATAGACCTTGTAGACCAGGGTATTGGTGGCCCCGCCCGGCCCGCCCTGGGTCACCGCATGGATGACCCCGAAGGTCTCGAAAAAGGCGTAGATGATGTTCATGACGGTGAGAAAGAAGATGGTCGGTGACAGCAGCGGAAAGGTGATCACCCAGAAGCGGCGCAGGGGGCCGGCACCGTCGATGGCCGCCGCCTCCACCAGTGAATGGGGAATGGCCTGCAGTCCGGCCATAAAGAAGACGAAATTGTAGCTGATCTGCTTCCAGGCACTGGCGATGATCACCAGGAAGAGGGCGTCGTTGCCGTTGAGCACCGGGTTCCACTTCATTCCGATGATATTTTGCAGGAAGTAGGCAAGGACACCGTAGGAGGGATGAAGGAGAAAGAGCCAGAGAATACCGGAAATAGCCGGAGCCACCGCATAGGGCCAAATCAGCAGGGTACGCAGCAGCGCCTTGGCGCGTAGCGCCCGATTGGCGAGAGTACCGAGAAAGAGCCCAGCAACCAGCGAGGTCATCGCCGTGGCCAGGCTGAAAAACAGGGTGATGCCGATGGACTTGAGATACAGCGGGTCGGTGAAGATGCGCTCAAAATTCTCGAACCAGACAAACTGGCTCTTCAGGCCAAAGGGGTCGCTGAGCATCAGCGACTGCACCAGGCCCTGCACCGCCGGCCAATAGAAAAAGGCCAAGGTCACCAGAACCTGCGGGGTGATGAGCAGGTAGGCCAATCCCTTGGAAGAAAAATGGGACCGTTTGATCATGGGAAGCGTTGGCGGTTCGCCGCAGGCGGCGAGGGAAGATTACGGCCGTCGGCGCTTTTCCGCTGCAAGCGCCGACGGCCGATGCTTTACCAAGGACAAGGCCTCAGCTGATTTACTTATTGGTCTTCTCGAACTCGCGCAATTTCTCGTTGCTGCGTGCGGCGGCGTCGGCAATGGCTTGGGCCGGGGTCTTCTTGCCGTTCCAGATCAGCTCCATCTCCTCGTCGAGGATATTGCGGATCTGCACGAAATAACCGAGGCGGATGCCACGGGAGTTCTTGCTCGGGGCGGTACGGTTGAGCTGCTTGATGCCGACCTCCTGATAGGGAATCTTGTCGAAGAAGCCTTCTTTCTTGAGTTCCTCATAGGCCTTGACGGTGATCGGGAAGTAGCCGGTCTCCTTATGCCACAGCATCTGCATGTCGGTCTGGGCAAGGAAGTTGAGGAAGGCGGCGACACCCTTGTAGTGTTCCTTGGGATGGCCCTTCATGACCCACAGCGAGGCCCCGCCGATAATACTGTTCTGCGGCTGCTTCATATCGGCTTCCACCGGCAGCGGTGCGATATCCCAGGCGAACTTGGCGTTTTTCTGAACATTGCCGATACCGCTTACCGACTCCATGAGAAGGGCGGCATCACCGGCAACGAAGGTCGAGTTGGCACCCTGATATTCGCGCCCCTCGTAGGAGAAGCGGTTGTCGGCCATCCACGACTTGAGCCGCTCAAGATGCTTGATCACCTTGGGGTTGTTGATGGCCATCTCAGTGTCTAATCCCTCGTAGCCATTGGCTTTGGTGGCAAAGGGCAGGTCGTGCATGGCGCTGTAGTTCTCGATCTGTATCCACGATTGCCAGGTGGTGACCAAACCCTTCTTGGCACCGGCAGCCATCAGCTTCTTGGTGATCTCGTCCATCTGGTCCCAGGTAAGCGGTGTGGTTTTCGACGGCATTTCCAGGCCGGCCTTCTTGAACAAATCGACGTTATAATACATCACCGCGGTCGAAGAGTTAAACGGCATGGAGAGCAGGTTGTTCTTCTCGTCGACATAGTAGCTGAGTACTGCCTGGAGATAGCTGGACCAGTCGATCTTGAAACCTTCGTCGGCCATCAGCTGATACACCGGATAGATGGCACCAGAGAGCATCATGGTCATGGTGCCCACCTCAAAGGACATGAGAATGTGCGGGTGCTTCTTGGCCCGATAGGCGGCGACGCCGGCGTTTACCACCTCGCCGTAGTCGCCCTTATTGGTGGCGACCACTTTGTATTGCTGCTGCGAGTCGTTGAAAGCCTTGACCATCTTGTCGAGGGTCTCGCCGCGCGCTCCGCGCATCGCATGCCACCACTCGATGGTTATCGGTTCGGCCATTGCCTGACCGGCGAAAAGAATTATCGCCGCCATCAGGGAGAAAAGAGCTGCTCCGCGTCGTCCTTTCATCTGCTGTCCTCCTCCTAAGGTTTATCATAGCCGCCCGGCCCATGGTGGCAGACCTTCTCAGACCTGCCACAATTTGCCACGGAAGCCGCAAAATTCTTGTATCTTGCTTACTCCTTTTTGACGTTCGCGTCAAGTTGCATTGTTACTGCTACAACGTGCTATTTTTTATCTGCACCCGCCGTGTAGACCATTACCCTTTTCCCTTGAAGGGGCTGCTCCCATAAGGTAAACAAAACGGTGAATGGCGGTCCGTTCGAGGCGTCAGCGACAATAACTAAACGTGCGAGAGGAACAGCGAAATGGCCCAGGTGGTTCTCGACAAAGTGGTGAAGCGATACGGCAAAGCAGCAGTGGTGCACGGGGTCGATCTAACCATCGCCGACACCGAGTTTCTTGTCCTGGTCGGCCCCTCCGGCTGCGGCAAGTCGACGCTGCTGCGCATGGTTGCCGGACTCGAAGAGATCAGCGAGGGCCACATTTTCATCGACGGCAAGGTGGTCAACGACGTCGCCCCCAAGGACCGCGGCTGCGCCATGGTCTTTCAGAACTACGCCCTCTACCCGCACATGAACGTCTACAAGAACATGTCCTTCGGTCTGACCCTCAAGGGCACCCCCAAGGCGGAGATCGAGGAACGGGTGGGCGAGGCGGCAAAGATCCTCGGCATTGAGGAACTTCTCGGCCGTAAGCCGCACGAACTCTCCGGTGGCCAGCGGCAGCGGGTGGCCATGGGCCGGGCCATTGTGCGCAAACCCTCGGTCTTTCTTTTCGATGAACCGCTCTCCAACCTCGACGCCAAGCTGCGCACCACCATGCGCGCCGAGATCAAACGGCTGCATCACAAGGTGCGCTCGACCATCATTTACGTCACCCACGACCAGGTGGAGGCGATGACCCTAGCCGATCGCATTGTCGTCATGCGCGCCGGCATCGTCGAGCAGATCGGCACGCCGATCGAGCTCTTCGAGAACCCCGCCAACACCTTTGTCGCCGGCTTTATCGGCAGCCCGCCGATGAACCTGGTCGACGGCCACCTGCACCGCAGCGATGACGGGGTCGAGGCGGTATTGGCCGAAGGATTGCGCATTCCGGTGATCACCACGGACCAAAAAGAGCAGTACCAGGACGGCCGCCAGGTGGTGTTCGGCATTCGCACCGAGAGTATCGCCCCCGCTGACTCCGGCTTTTCCGGCTCCCTCGATCGGGTGTGGAAGACCAGGGGACTGGTCGAAATCGTCGAGCCGCTGGGCGGAGAAACGCACCTGCACGTCAACATCGCCGGAGTGCGCTTCATTGCCAAATGCGACGGCCGCAGACAGATCGCCGCCGACCAGGAATTGGACTTTTCCTTTCGGCTCGAGGCTGTGCATCTCTTCGACGCCAAGACCCGGCTGGCCCTAGGGTGATTCGCCTAGCGCCCTCAACCATGCGCCGTTCCTGCAGCGGCTCCACC
>CAYSON010000325.1:0-4507 GCA_964432635.1 uncultured Desulfopila sp. | reverse complement strand
CAACAATCCCTTTCCAGCGAAGGGCTATTTGAACAAACGCTGTAGTACTATCCTGTTAAGACAGGTTGTGCAATACAATTGCCTTCTATGGCAATAATCGGTGTAGACTCAGCAAAACACGACATTCCCCTTCAAAAACAAAGCATTGATTGTTGAGCAGTCCAACTCCGGCAATTTATCCCCTCCACCACGGTGAAAGGTTCCTCATACGTAGCCCCACGCCATTATACGGTACAACTGTCGCATCCCTCAGTTAGAGCTGGTATTTCCCGGCGTAGCCGCGCGGCGTCACCATCACCCCGTTCCACACATAGGTCTGGCTGTTGCCGATGATCAGGGTTGATTGCATGGTGATCTCGCAGTCGAGCATCCCTTCGAGGTCGCTGAGCACGATGCGTTCTTGTGCCCGGGTGGCGGCGGTGACGATGCCCACCGGTGTCTCTTTGGCGCGGTGAGCGAGAAAGATGGCGCGGGCGCGGGCGATCTGATCGGTGCGTTTTTTCGATTTCGGGTTGTAGATGGCGGTGACGAAATCGGCCATGGCCACGGCGGTGAGGCGTCGCTCGATGACCTCCCAGGGGGTGAGCAGATCAGAGAGGCTGACGGTGGCGAAATCGTGCATCAGCGGGGCTCCGAGGCGGGCGGCGCAGCTGTTGACCGCCGCCAGGCCGGGGACGATGACGATGGCGCAGCGGTAGCCGTGCTCCTTGGCCAACTCATAGACCAGTCCGGCCATGGCATAGATACCGGGGTCGCCGCCCGAGACCAGGGCCACCAATTTGCCGCCCTCGGCCAGTTCCAGGGCCTGGCGGCAGCGCTCGACTTCTTTCATCATCTCCGAGGAGATGACCTCCTTGCCGCTGAGAAACTCAGGGATGAGCTCGAGATAGGTCTTGTAACCGACGATGATGTCGGCGTTCTTGAGCGCCTCGCCGGCGGCGAAGGTCAGATGTTCTCTTGCTCCCGGTCCGGTGCCGACAACGTAAAGGGTGCCCGGGCCAGGGCCATGGTGACGTTGGTCCATTTTCTCTTTTTTATCTCCAATAAAGTGGTTGCGGCGCTGAGCAGGGCCGCCGGCTCGGCAACGCCGATGGCGCCGACCGCCTTGAGTGCCGCCGGGGAAGGGCTGAGCTGGGTTTGCGTGTTAAGCTCGTCGCCGGAAAAAAAGTGCAGCGGCCAGCCGTTGTCGGCGGCGAACTGCAGCAGTCCCGGCTCATCGTTTTTCTTGTCAATTGAGCTGAGGTTACGAATACTTGCTCGGCTCAGGTGTGCATCCCGCAAAAGCTCGGTAAGGGCCTGCTCCATTTCCCCAGCCGGGGTATGGCGGTTGCAGCCGACGCCAATTACCAGGGTGGAGGGGCGAAAAATGGTCGCCTCGGCGGGAAAGATATCGGCGGCGGAGACGATGATATCGGCCGCTGCCGCATCATCGGTCTGGATCAGACCGGGGGGCAGGGAGGCCACCATCTCGTCGCTGTAAAGGAGGAGGTAGCCGCGATTGACCAACAGGCCGGAGGCGGCGGTCAGCTGCTCTCGGCTTGGTGGTATCAGACCTTGATCGCGCGCCCACAGGTCGAGGGCGACCAGTTCCAGGGTGTCGGAGGCGGTGGTGATGACCGGCGTGCCGCCGGTGACTGCGGCCACCCGTCTTGCCAGATTGTTGCCGCCGCGATGGAGCGGACAACGATGCCCGTTGCCATGATGCACACCAGGCCGTCGTAACGGGTCCAGGCGGCGGCGAGCTGGTCGGCGATGGTTTCTTCCCCTTGGCCGCGCAGATGCACGGCCCCCGGCAAGGCTTCGGCTAGACTCTCTGCCAGGTGGTGGCCGCCTGTGGTGAGGGCAAGGATGGCGACGCGCATCACTTGCCTTCGGCCTGGCGGTAGCCGTGGCTGAAGCTGCCGTCATAGAGTTTGGACAGGGCCGGCACAGGTGCCTCGGCAAAAACCCGGCCAACGGCAATGATCGCCGTCTTGGCGATGTTCGCTTCACGTGCCTGGGCGGCGATGGTGGCGAGCGTTCCGCGCAGCCGCACCTCCTCCGGCCAGCTGGCCTTCTCAACGATGGCCGCCGGGGAGTCGGGGGAGTAGCCGCCACGCTGCAGTTCGGCCACCACCTCTTCGATCATGCCGACGCTGAGGTAGATGAGCATGGTGGCCTGATGGGCGGCGAGGAGCTCCAGCCGCTCCCCTTGCGGAACCGGGGTTCGACCGCCGCGGCGGGTGATGATCACCGTCTGCGATACCTCGGGAAGGGTCAGTTCCGCGCAGAGCGCGGCAGCGGCGGCGGTTCCCGAACTGACTCCAGGAACAACGGCGTAATCGATGCCATGGGCGCGCAGCTGCTCCATCTGCTCGGCGATGGCGCCATAGATCGAGGGGTCGCCGGTATGAAGGCGGACGACACGCTTGCCCTGGCGCTGCGCCGCTACCATCAGCTTTATCACCTGATAAAGGGTCATCCCGGCCGAATCGTGAATTTCCGCGGCAATGCCGGTGAGCAGGGCCCTGGGGACAAGGGAGCCGGTAAAAATCACCAGCTCGGCGCAGTCAAGCAGGCGCCGCCCCTTGAGGGTGATCAGCTCAGGGTCGCCGGGGCCGGCGCCGACAAAGTACACCGGGTGGCCGGCTGGTGGCAGAGGTGCTTCGTGACCGCTCATTTTCTTCCTGTGATAATGGTTATGGGGTTGAAGGCGGTGAGGGCGCCGCCGGTATCGCAGCGTGACACCTGCAGGGTCGATGTGCTGACCTGCAGACCGTGATCTTGCATGAGCCTGGGGGCCGCATCTATGGTCGCGGCGACAACGCCGTTGACCACCACCAAGCCGTCCGGGGTCAGGCGGGAGGCGGCCATGGCGAGGATCTCGGCGAGACTTCCGCCGCTGCCGCCGATAAAAACGCGCTGCGGGTCGGGCAGGGCCAGGCAGCTGTGCGGGGCTCGGCCCTGCACCGGGATAACGTTATAGCAGCGATACCTTTTGATATTTTCCTTGATATTGGCAAGTTCTTGCTCGTTCTGCTCGATCGCGTAGACAGTCAGCTGGCCATTGAGCCGCGCCGCCTCGATGGATACCGACCCGCTGCCGGCGCCGATGTCCCAAAGGACGCCCTCCTGCGGTAACTGCAGGCGGTGCAGGGTGGCCGCGCGAACCTCGTTTTTGGTGATCAGGCCGCGGCTATGCTGGAGCTGCTCCTCACTGAGGCCAAAACGATAGGGTACCGGGCACTGCCCGGGAACCAGCAGAGCGACGACATTGAGCGGCGAGAACTGATGTGCTGCGGTTTCCGCAAGGCTGCCGCAAAAGATCCGTTCGCTCTCCAGGTCGAGATCCTCGGCCACCCGCACCTGTATACTTGCGGCAAGGCTGTTCTCCCCGATGAGCTGGAGATAGTCAAGGAGGCTTGTGGCGATATGGTTGGGGCTGTTGACCGCGTCGGTAAAGAGCAGATTCTTGGCATGGCGCAGCAACAGGCCGGGGAGGTGGCGATGGCTGCGCCCGTGCAGGCTGGACACCACCGCGTCGTCCCAGGGCAGGTGGAAGCGGGCGCAGGCACGCTGCAGGGAGGTGGTGGCCGGATAAAAGTGTAGCTGGTCTTCGCGGAATTCCCCGAGAAGCTTTCTGCCGATGCCGAAAAAGAGCGGGTCACCGCCGACCAGCACGGCGATATCGCCGTGGGGCAAGTGGGTGTGCAGGGCGTCGATGGCTGCATTGAGCGGGCTTATGGCCAAAAACGGTAAGCCCAGTTCGCCCGCCAGAGGGGCAAAGCGTTTGGCTGCGACGAGCAAACGACACGTGCCAAGCAGACCACGTAACCGCTCGGAGAGCAGGGGGGTGGTTATGCCGATAATGCGAATGTTAGACATGGACGAGCACCTGACCCTGGTGATCGATGAGCAGCACCCGCACCTGCCTGTCGCTGACCTCGCGCCCGTATTGGGCGGCGAGGTTGCAGACGGCGATTGTCAGGTCGTGGCGTCCTGCCTCCTGCAGGTGGGAGAGCATCTCCCGGGCGGTATTGGCGCCAAGCAGTTTGTCGGCAAGCGGCTCCTTCGCCCCCAGGTTTATGAGCAGTCGAGCCGCATCGGCCACCTCAAGCGCGCCGTGACGCACATGGGTTTGGGGAATGCGCAGGGCGGCCTTGAGGATTTTTGCCCACATCACGGCGAGGTGAATGGTGGCGAAGCCCCGTGCTCCCGCCTCGGTCAGGGAAAAGTGGAGATAGTCGCCCATCATCGCATAGGCCTCTTCGGGGAGGCCGAGATGGTGCTGCGCCGCCTTTTCCGAGGTGCGGCCGGTGGAGAGCACCACCTCGGAGAGACCGGCCTCTCTGGCGACATCAAGGGAGGCCTTGATCGTTGCCGTCCAGGCGTCGGCGGAGATGGGGCGGACGATGCCGGTGGTGCCGAGGATCGACAGGCCACCGACGATACCGAGACGATGGTTGAGGGTCTTCTGCGCCAGTTCCTCGCCCTTGGCAACCGAGATGCTCACCGCCACCGTCTCCAG
>CAYSON010000324.1:0-4511 GCA_964432635.1 uncultured Desulfopila sp. | reverse complement strand
TCCCTCTCTGCTCAGCAAAATCAAGGAATACAAGATTTTCGGAGAGCGGGAGTAAAGGTTGCAAGAAAACGATGTAAAGAAAAGAGAGTAGTGGGAGTGGTGTCTACCTGATCGTTAAAAATTCATACACTGTCACCGTATTTTCACGACGAATCCCAGTTCACCATCCTGAGTAACAACAATGAAGAGTATTTCTCTGATTTTGCGTATTCGACGCCCGTCCCCGAGCCAGCCACCATGATCCTCTTCGGCGCCGGGCTTGCCGGCCTCGCAGCAGCACGTCGGAGAAAGAAAGCCTGCTGATTTGTCTTCCCCCTCAAAATTGCTCGACACCAAAGGCAGGGTCATTCATTTGGCTCTGCCTTTTTCTTGGCCTTTGCTGCCAAATGGTGGGGGATGCAACTTTTCTTGCCGCGATCATCGGCCCGAGGAAAGGTCGCATGGTGGCCACCGGCTGCTCGGGATGATAGATGACGGCTTGCCCGCTGTCTACCGGGTGTGGAAAGAGGTTGGCCCGCCCCTTGCTTGAGGCTAGCCATGGGAATGGCGGAAAGATAGATTTTTATTTTGAGAGAGACCGGCAGGTTGGATAACTCTTTTTTCAACAAAAAAGGGCTTACGATATTACTCGTAAACCCTTGATTTTCCTATTTGGTGACCCCAAGGGGACTCGAACCCCTGTTACCGGCGTGAGAGGCCAGTGTCCTAGGCCACTAGACGATGGGGCCAAATGGTGGCGCCTTTTATACCTGGAGGTAGTGTGCTTGTCAATCATTTCTTTTTCGTCTGTTTTGGCTCCAGGCGGCCTCGACCGAACATCTCTGTCACCGCTTTTAGGCCTCTTGCCGTCTCCTCGCCGAGAAATTCTTTGGCGCAGCGCCAGCGCCAGTTGCCGGTGGCTTGGCCGGGGATGTTCATGCGGCAGTCGTTGCCAAAACCGAGCACATCCTGGAGGGGGATGATGGCCAGGCTGGCGATGGAAGAATGGGCCAGAAAGATGAGATCGTGGTGGATGGGTTTGAAGTCGTGGAGGCTGCCGTTGGCGGTGCGCTTGATGGTTGCGCGCAGTTTGTCATCCATCTGCTCGCTGAGAAACCAGCCGACGGTGGTGTCGTTGTCGTGGGTGCCGGTGTAGACCAGGCAATTGGTGGTGGTGAAGTTGCAAGGGAGAAAGGGGTTGTCGCTGCTGCCGTCAAAGGCGAACTGCAGCACCTTCATGCCCGGAAAGCCACAAGCGTCGCGCAGTGCTTCGACCTCTGCGGTAATGACGCCAAGATCCTCGGCAACGATCTTGAGCGGGCCAAGTTTGTCGGCCATGGCGGCGAAAAAGGCAGAACCCGGTCCCGGCAGCCATTGCCCCTTTATCGCCGTCTCGCACTCAGCGGGGATGGACCAATAGGACTCGAAACCGCGAAAATGGTCGATACGGGTTGTGTCGACCAGAGAAAATATTTGGCTGAGGCGTGCTTCCCACCAGGCGTAGAGCTCTTCCTGTACCGCCGGGTCCGGGTCCTGCCAGCGGTAGAGGGGATTGCCCCAGCGCTGGCCGGTCTTGCTGAAGTAGTCGGGGGGGACGCCGGCCACTTCGGTGGGCTGCAGGGTGAGTGGGTCGAGAGCGAAGATGGCCTGGTGCGCCCAGACATCGACGCTGTCGCCACTGACATAGATGGGCAGGTCGCCGAACAGGGAGATGCCCTGCGCCTTTGCATGGCGCTGCAAACGCTGCCATTGGCGGGCGAACTGATATTGCTCAAAGCGATAGTAATCGATGGTTTTCTTGTGTTGCCTTGCCAGGGCGTCGAGAGCCTGCGGCATGCGCCGGGCCAGCTCATCCGGCCAGAACTGCCAGCCGCTGCCGCCATACACAGCTTTGGCGGTCATGTACAGGGCATAGTCGTCGAGCCAGGGGGAGGCGGTGCAAAACTCTTGATACTCTTGCTCGGCTTTGCCGGTAAAGCGAGCAAAGGCCTGGTGCAGCAGGCGCGTCTTGTAACGGCGCACCTCCCTATACTGGGTGGAATAGGGGGAGAAGGGTGGTGGGTCGAGATCTCTTTGCTCAAGCAGCCCGTCTTGCAGCAGCCATTGCGGCGAGAGTAAAAGCGGTGAGCCGGCGAAGGCCGAGGTGCTCATGTAGGGGGAGTTGTCAAAAACCTCGCCGGTGGGCCCGGTGGGCAGAAATTGCCAGTAGCTCTGGCCGCAGGCGACGAGGAAATCGATAAAGGCCAGGCTGGCCGGGCCGATGTCGCCGATGCCAAACGGCGAGGGCAGGGAAGTGATGTGGGCGAGGATACCGCTGGCGCGTGCTGGAGTCATGGCGGGAAGGGATGTCGACGAATTACGGACAATGGCTATCACCGCCACCGACGGCGGCGAAACGGCCGGATAAAAGCGGCGTGCCAACCTTGAATCTACTTTGTTCGATGCTATAATATAAAATCAAAAAAGAGAAGGGTGGTGCTGAGGTAAAGGTTGGAAAGGTTAATTTTGCAAATTGCTTTTTGTTAAGAAATCGTTTATTAATGTGCTCTTCTTTGGTCGCCGCGACGATGCTGAAGATGGTTCTACCCCCTAATTTTTCTTAGAAAATCTCGAGTTTTCCGCGTGTCTCTCCGGAAACGTCCACGTCTTTACGTGCTGTCGTTTCAGGGGAACGTCTCCTTAAAGCATGGAGTGGTCCTGGTGCTGCCCGAACTAAAAGAAAATCTTCTCAAGGCTGGAAAAGAGGAAGGCTGCATAAGCTTTGATGATCTCAACGAACTCTTGCCCGATGATATCAAGGATCCCAATGAAATAGAATCGATTTTCAATTTCCTTGGCGCCCATTCGATTGAGATTGTCACCGTTGAAAAAAGCGGCGAGAGACGCACCCTTTCCGGTGAGGTATGGGAGAAGGTCGACGAATCTCCGATCGAGATCGGCCATGAAGAAGACATCATTCCATCCGAGGAAGACAGTCACGAGGCGGAGGAAACCACCACCACCTACCTGCGCGAGATGGGTCGTTTCGACCTCCTTACCCCAGAGGAAGAGGCAAAGTACAGCAAGACCATCCGCCAGGGCTTTGAAGCGATTATCACCGCCATCCGCGATGACAAGTCTGGCGTCAAGGAAGTGCAGTTGCTGCGGGAGCGCATTGATCTTTGGGAGCGGCGCGATCCGACGCTCAAGCCGAAGAAGCAGCAGCTCAACTTCATGCGCTACACCGTCCTCAGCGCGGCCAAGAAATATCCGGAAATCCGCGATCTGTTCGAGATGCAGGCCAAGCTCGAGGCCTATAGCCGCTCCATCGAGGTGGCTAAGGATACCATGATCCGCGCCAATCTGCGGCTGGTGGTCTCCATTGCCAAACGCTACATGCACCAGGGTCTGACCCTGGCTGATCTCATCCAGGAAGGCAATCTCGGCCTGATGCGGGCGGTGTTTCGCTTCGACTACACCAAGGGCAACAAATTTTCCACCTATGCCAGTTGGTGGATCCGCCAGGCGATTACCCGGGCCATCCTCGACAAGACCCGCACCATTCGCCTGCCGGTACACTTTCTTGAGCTGCGCAGCCAGTTCTTCAAGGCCTTCTACGCCCTGTTCAAAGAGTTGGGGCGGGAACCGACCCCCTTGGAGATCTCCAAGGCTACCAATCTCCCGATGGACAAGATCCTCTCGATCCTCGAGGCCTCGCGCGAGCCGATCTCTCTGGAGACCCCGGTGGGTGACGACGACTCGACCTTGGGCGATTTTCTCGAGAACCAGGAATCACAATCCCCCTACGACGCCGTGCAGACCCGCGAGCTGTCGGGCCGAGTCAACGATATCCTTGAGACCTTGAGCGAGCGCGAGGAGAAGATCATTCGTCTGCGTTTTGGTATCGGCGAGAAGGCAGAGTACACCCTTGAGGAGATCGGCAAGCTCTTCAACGTCTCCCGCGAGCGCATCCGCCAGATCGAGAAGAAGGCCTTGAACCGGTTGCGTCATTCAAGTCGCCGCGACAAGCTCAAGTTCTTTATCGATTAGTTGGATTTCCCTCCGAACCACTCTCCGGCCCGCTTCGGCGGGCCTCTTTCTTTTTGGGGCTACAGTGGAACACTATCTCTATAGCGTAGGTTTTGCCGATATCCACGACAAGGTGGTGTCAGGGGAGCGCTTGAGCGTCGCCGATGGGTTGCGGCTTTACCAGAGTCACGACATCCTCGCCCTCGGCTATCTGGCCGATGTGGTGCGACGACGCAAGAACGGCGACAAGGCCTATTTTATCTATAACCAGCATATCAACTACTCGAACATCTGCACTAATCTCTGCAAGTTTTGCGCTTTTGGGCGCGATGCCGAGTCGCCTCTGGCCTTTCAGCTGAGTGTCGACGAGGTGCGTGCCAAGGTGCGGGAGAGACTGGCCGAGCCGATCACCGAGATCCACATGGTCGGTGGTATCCATCCCCAGCTGCCATTTAGTTATTATCTCGACTTGCTGCGGGGCATCAAAGAGGAGCGGCCCGAGGTGCATATCCAGGCCTTTACCT